>JALYKJ010000285.1 GCA_030774845.1 Verrucomicrobiota bacterium | reverse complement strand
CATTTATGTCGGCGGTCGCTTCGCGGCCAAGCGGTTCTTCATCGACAATCCGGACTACAAGCTCAGTACGATTGAAGTGCAGACCGATGGCACGTTGCAGCGCGAGCAGATTCTAAGCGTGGCCGATTTGCACGAAGGCGAAAACATTTTTCGGGTGCACCTGGCACGCGTGCACGAGCGATTGCAGGAATTGCCGCAGGTGGACGAAGTTGAAGTTGTCCGCAAGCTTCCGGCCGAAATCGACATCCGAATTATCGAGCGCAAGCCGATTGCCTGGATCACGAGCGAGAAACAGATCGCCGATCCTTTTGCGTCCGACGCTGCTTTTCTGGTGGACGCGCGCGGTGTTTTGATGAAAGAGAAGAAATTGTTGCCGGAATATTTGGGACTGCCGCTCATTTTAGGTTGCGCGAGCGAATCGCTCGAAGCCGGAAAAACCGTCGCATCGCTCGAAGCCAAAGCCGCGCTCGAGTTGTTGCGGCTGAGCACGCGCAGCTTCATGCAAACGCGTTTCCAAATTCGCGAGATCGATGTGTCGAAAGACTACTGCCTGGTCGTGACTGATAAAAATCACAGCCGGGTCACGTTTGGTTTCGACAATCTCGACACCCAGTTGCAGCGCCTGGAGCAGTTCCTGATTTATTCCGACGACGCACACCGCGAACTCGCGACCGTGAACCTGCTCGTGCAACGAAACATTCCGGTCACGTTCGCGAAACCGGCGGCGGAAGTGATTAACGAAACAATTACACCAGACGAATCGCCGCGGGTGATGAAGGCGATTCCGGTGCATGCCGCGCCGAAACCATCGCCAACCACCGCGCCGGTGAAACGCCCGCTTCCGCTGCAACCTTTTAAGAAAAATTAAAGAACATGGCAAGCGGAGATCTCATCGTCGGTTTGGAAATTGGGACGTCGAAGATTTGCGTCGTGGTCGGCGAAACGCGTCCGGACGGAACGCTGAAAATTCTCGGCGTCGGTCAGGCGCCCTCTCGCGGTGTGCGCAAAGGCGAGATTGTCGATTTTGAAACGGCGATGAAATGCGTGCACGAAGCAGTGGTCGATGCCGAACAAAAAAGCGACGTAATGATTCGGAGCGTTTATGTCGCAATTGCCGGCGGTCACATTCAGAGTTTCAACAATCGCGGTTGTGTGACGCTGCCCGAAGAGCGCGATGAGATCGATGAGCAGGATGTCGAAGACGTAAAAGTCAGCGCGCGCGAAGTCAGCATTCCCGCCCAGAACGCTTTCCTGCACTCGATTATTCAGCACTACCACGTCGATGGGCAGGATGGCGTGCTGAATCCGGTCGGCATGCTCGGAGAGAAATTGGAAGCGGATTTCCATATCATCCACGGCGTTCGGACGCGCATCCAAAACACGATTCGTTGCGTGAAAGAGTTGCCGCTCGAAGTCGAGGACGTCGTCTTCAGCGCGCTCGCGTCCGCGCAGGTCGTGCTCACCCAACATCAAAAGAATCTCGGCGCGCTCGTGGTCGATATCGGCGGTGGCACGACCGATTTCATTCTTTACGTCGACGGCGCGGTGAAACAAAGCGGCGTCCTTGCCGTCGGCGGCGACCACATCACCAACGACATCTCGATGGGTTTGCGCATTCCGATGGCGCGCGCCGAAAAATTAAAAACCGAGGAAGGCAGCTGCGTTCTGGGCAATTGCCTGCCCGGCGAAACAATTCTCCTCAAAGACGATTCCGGTTTTGCCGGCAAGGAAATCGAGCGCGAGACGCTCAACACCATCGTTCATTTGCGCTTGCGCGAGACTTTTGAACTGCTCAAACGCACGGTCGAGGAAGAACCGTTCATCAATTATGTCGGCGCCGGAATTTTCATTACCGGCGGATGCAGTCTGGTGAACGGGATCGATCATTTGGCCGGCGAAATCTTTGAAATGCCGGCACACGTGACCCATGCCCAAACCATGTCCGGGCTGACCTCGGCGGTTGAGAACCCGCAATTTTCGACCGCGATCGGTTTGCTCAAATACGCGCAGGCCGTGCAAGTGGACCGACCGCGCCGCGGCATTACTCGAATTTTCGGCAGGTTTTTTAGCGGTATGCGATGACAACAGAAAGATCGACATGATCCAGCTCAGTAAAAATTACAGTTTGCCGGAACGGCAAGAGGAACCAATTCCCATTAACGTTGTCGGAGTCGGCAGCGCGGGATCGAATGCGCTCGATCGCGTATTGCTCGACGGAATGGACAAAGCGGATCTCATCGCGATTAACACCGATGTGCAATCGCTGGCGAGCTCGGTCGCGGCGCGCAAAGTCCAGCTCGGTCGCACCTGCACTCATGGAC
>JALYKJ010000284.1 GCA_030774845.1 Verrucomicrobiota bacterium | reverse complement strand
CAAATGGACCACACCGAGACGCTGGACTCGCGCCGCGTGATGTTGCACTGCGAGCTGCCGTTGAACGAGATCCTGGTGGATTTTAACGATAAGATTAAATCCATCACCCGCGGCTATGGCTCGATGGATTACGAGCACACCGGTTATCGCGCGGCGAAATTGGTGAAGCTCGATCTGCTGGTGAACGGCGAACCGGTCGACGCGTTTTCGACGATTGTGCACAAAGACCGCGCGGAGGGCAGGGGACGCCAACTGGCATCGAAATTAAAGGAAGTGATTCCACGACAGCTTTATCAGGTGGCGATCCAGGCGGCGATTGGCGGAAAAATTATTGCGCGCGAGAGCGTTTCGGCCTTGCGAAAAAACGTGACCGCGAAATGCTACGGCGGCGACATCACCCGGAAACGCAAACTGCTGGAGAAACAGAAAGAAGGAAAAAAACGGATGAAGAGCATCGGGAAGATCAACATTCCGCAGGAAGCGTTTATTGAAGTGTTGAAGGCGCAATGAAGAGCAAGAGCAAGATTTAAGAGGAAGAGTTTGTAAGGTCGACCATGTTCACGCCGCGTTACGTTAAACACAGCAAACTGTTGCTGCGCCATGCCCAGAAATATTTGCGTTACAAACACGATATTCTGGATACGGCGACCTATGACGCGGTCGGCGCGGACGTACGGCGTCTGCACGCCGCTTTGCGCCAGCGCGATCGAAACCAAATCGAAAACCGCGCCGAAGAGCTGGACGCGAAACTGCATCAACTCACGCCAGTGACGTGGGAGTCGCACTGGCGAGAAAATTGCGAAGTGATTCTAGTCGCGATCGTCGTGGCGGTCGGCATTCGTTCCTATTTTTTGCAGCCGTTCAAAATACCGACTGGTTCGATGCAGCCGACGCTCAACGGCATTATCGGGCACCCGATGACGTCGGAACCGCCAAATATTGTCCGGCGGGTCGCTGAGTTTATCCTTCGCGGGCGCAACTACATCGACGTGGTTTCCGGCGAAGACGACGAGGTCCTGCAAGTGCAACGCCAGAAGTTTTTGTTTTTCTTCACCTGGTCGCGAATCATCTGCCAGCACCAAAAATTCCTGGTTTATTGTCCACCCGAGCAATTAGGAGCCGACTTTAGGGTCTCACCGGGAATGCGTTATCGGCGCGGCGAAGTCATCGCCCGCGGCTCGGTCGACACCGGTGACCAGGTATTCGTGGACAAATTTAGTTACAACTTCGTCAAGCCGCATCGCGGCGATGTATTTGTTTTTCGCACCAAGAATATTCCCGACATTGGCGATCAAACTCAGTTCTACATAAAACGTTTGGCCGGTTTGCCCGGCGACACGTTGCGGATCGGGCCGCCGAAATTGTATGTCGATGGAAAAGTCGCGGAAGGTTTTGGTTTCGAACGAGTGATGGCGGCGCGAGACGGATATCGAGGTTATGGTCCGGGGCATTTGGCCATGTCCGATCCGACGAAAACGTTTCACGTTCCCGAGCACACCTATTTTGCGATGGGCGACAACAGCTACAACAGCTACGACAGCCGCTACTGGGGGCCGGTGCCGGAAAGAAATTTGGTCGGACGCGGATTGTTTGTTTACTGGCCATTCATTCCGCATTGGGGCTTGATTCGTTAGGCCAAAAGATGTTCACGGGTTTGTCCCGCGTTTACCCGCTGATCGGGTTGTTGTGCGGCTACGTCATTGTGCTGCTCTTTAATCCGGTCCGCGTGCCGTTGCGAGACGGGTTTCGTTGTTTGCTTCGCTACAAACGTGTCTGGCTCACATTTGTCCTGCTTGGGTTTGCCTATTTTGTTTTTCAATTTTGCACGTTTACGCCGATTCAGAGCACGGCGGATGTCGACCTAACACAGATCACTTCGCTGGCAAACTGGCACTGGCCGACATTCATGGAGGTGTGGCAGGAAGCGCCGCTGCCCGCGCTTGAAGGTGTCGCCGGAATTTTCGATGACGCGACAACCACTTATCCGTTATCAGCAATCGCGGCCGTGCTGATGCTGATCAACTGGCGGGGTTTGAACGGCGCGCTCGTTCGCGCGTTGCATAAGCGATTTCGGTTTTGGGGTTACGCCGTCTATTTAATTTTGCTGCTCAGCGCTTTAGCTGCGCTGCTCAAGCCGATCATCTATTGGGCGCTTCCATTATGGGGCGGACTGCTTCCAGCCCAGGGTGTGCTTCAAGTGTCGGCCAGCGTCGACGCGGTCGCGTTTATTTTTGAATATCTCTTCGGTGTTTACATTCAGGTTTATCTGATCGCAGTCTGCTTCGCCTGGATACGGGGCTTGAGTTTCGAGGAAGGCGAACTCTTCCGTTTTGGCATGCGCCGGTTCAGTTACGTTTTGGAATGGGCAGGCATCGTCGTGCTCGTGAGCACGCTGATCGTGCGACTCCCGCTGTTGCTGGCTTATTTCATGAATATCCCCGACGTGCTTGATTATCTGCCGATCGAGCGCGCGGTGATGTGCGGATTGATCATCGCTTTCAGCTCAGTGCAAATTTCCCTCGCGCTCCACAATGAAACCTTGCGCGAAGCGATCGGCGCGCACCGCGAATTCATTCGAAATAATCTCGGCCGCTTCGGCTGGTTTCTCCTGATTTGCGGGATCCACTTTTTCTTTTTGACGGTGGCAGATGCAATCGTGCGCGGCGCCATCGCCGACCGTCTGATCGCGATGATAATCTGGAAATCGATTTTTGTTTTCTTCCGCGGCTTTATTACCGGTTGGCTGCTCGCGTCATGGGTGTGTTTGTTCCGGCGGGGCGAAACCGGCGATGTCTATCAACAGGCGTGGATTGAATATTAAGCGGCACCAGAAGTGGCTGTGAACGCGGCTAAAATTACTCGAACGAGCAAATCGAACCTCGCCCTCGCTTTTGTTTCGCTCGGACGCGAACGCCGGCGCGATATCACAACCCTCTATGCATTTTGTCGCGTGATCGACGATATCGCCGACGATGTCGATCTTAGTGTGGAAGAAAAAAGACGCCGGCTGAGCGAGTGGCGCGAATGGGTGCGGAGCTCGTGGTCTAACGAATCCTCATTTGCAGCCGATGTGCGCAATTTGATCGCCAAGTATGCGCTCACCGCCGAAATGCTGGAGGAAATCATCGCCGGCGTGGAAATGGATCTCAGCATCAACCGTTACCAAACATTCGAGGAATTGCGGGTCTATTGTTATCGCGTCGCCAGCGCGGTTGGACTGGTTAGCATCGAAATTTTTGGCTATCACAATCCAGCCTGCAAAGAATACGCGGTCGAGCTTGGACTCGCGCTCCAGATCACAAATATTATCCGTGACGTTGGAAAAGATTTGGAGGCCGGCCGGATTTATCTGCCGCAAGAGGACCTGGCGCGCTTCAACTATTCGGAGAGCGAGTTACAGGACCGCCAGTACAACCAGCGTTTTGTAGCCCTGATGCAGTTTGAAGCAGACCGCGCGCGCCAATTTTTCGCAAACGCGGCGGCAGCACTCCCGTGCGAGGACCGGAAATCCATGATCGCGGCCGAAATCATGTCCTCAATTTACCGGGCGTTGCTGCAACGGATGGAGCTGGACAAGTTCCGCCTTTTTGAAAAAGAATATGGGCTTAACAAATTGGAGAAAGCCGCTCGGATTACGGCGCAACTGCTTAAGCTTTTTTGAATGAGCAGAAGCGGCCATCCGTCTGAGCCATCGAAACCGTAACTAATTTAAATATGAAAAAACACTTAAACCGCGTATCAGTATTAATTCTCGCAGTCTTCTGGCTGCTGTCTGTCGGCACGGCCTCAGGTCAAACAGAAAGCACCACCAACTCCAAAATTCCACAAGTTATCTCAAAGGAGGAGGCGGCCAAGAAGTATCCGCAGCCCAATGGCAAAAGCTATCCTGCGGCCATCCCAGTACCCACTAGCACGGGCGGCTTCTACCGCAGTCCTTACACGATTCAGATTTATGATTGCAGGAAAAAGAGTTGCCCGCAGTGCGGAAGCGGGGTCCTGGTCCTAGACGCGATTGCGAATAAGGTTTTCAGGATTCCGTAGCAACTTCACTCGCTTGAATGCAGATCATGTGCATAGC
>JALYKJ010000283.1 GCA_030774845.1 Verrucomicrobiota bacterium | reverse complement strand
GATAAAATGCTTCGGTCTTAATCGGACCCTTGTCATCGAGCGGCAGACCGATAGTATTAACGACGCGGCCGAGAAGCGCTTTGCCAACAGGAACTTGGAGAAGTTTTCCCGTAGTCTTCACCTCATCGCCTTCGGAAATTTTTGTCGCTTCACCGAGCAAAATCGCGCCCACCTCCGTTTCCTCGAGGTTTAGCGCGAGCCCGAACACGCCGTTCGGAAACTCGATCATCTCGTTGAGCATCACGTCGCTCAATCCTTCGATGCGGGCGACGCCGTCGCCGGTTTCGCGGACAACGCCGACATTACTCTTGGACGTCGATGTTTTTAGTCCCGCGATTTTCGTTTCAATCTCTTCAAGGATGCTGCTCATGGTTTTGGTTGGTTAAAGTTGTTGCTGCAGGCGTTCCAATCGGTTGCGCAGGGTACCGTCCCACACATCGCTGCCGACGCGCACGCGCACACCTCCAAGAAGTGTGGGATCGACAACGAATTCCGAGGTCAAATCTTCGCCATATTTTTTCTTCAGACGCGCGATGATATCGGCAGCCGCCTGCGGGGCCAGTTCGGTTGCGCTCTCGATCCTGGCGTGCCGCTTTTCAATCTCCAGCCGAAGCAGCCGCTTGTAATACTGCAAAACGTTCATGAAATGGCGCGGTCGCTTTGCGATCAGTGATTGCACGAGCGACGCGATCTTGCCGTGATCGAGTTGGCCATCGGTAAAACTGGCGCGCAACATTTGCCGCGAAAGCTGACGGATTTCCTTGTTGATCTTCATCAGGCAACCTGGCGCGCGGCTTCTTCTTGTAAGCGCTTCTGGTCGTCGGAAGTCAGCACTTTGCCGGTGACTTTCGCCGTCGTATCAACGACGAGACGACCAAGTTCACGCTTCAGCGTTTGCATTTGGCGCTCGTGCTCGAGCGCTGCAGCTTCCTTCGCCTTGGCGAGAATTTGCTCTGCGGCAGCGACCGCTTCCCCTTGTTTGCGCTCTGCCAGATGCAAACTGCTCTCACGTGCCTCGTCGATCATTCTTTGCGCATCAGCGTTCGCCTTTGCCACAATTTCCTGATAGCGCTTCTCCGCTTCCGCGAGCTCCTTCCTGATCTTTTCCGCGTTGAGCTGACCTTCCTCAATCTTTCGCCGGCGATCTTCGAGCACGGCCAGGATAGGCTTGTAGGCGAATTGGCGGAGCAAAACCGCAACGATACAAAAACTGGCCACCTGCGACAGAAATAGCTCCCAATTCCAACCGAACGTATCGGCCGTATCGCGAAGCATCTCGGCAAAACCTGCGGCCGCGGCACCAACAGCAATTGTGACGGTCATAAAATAAAACTCGTGCGCTCGGGCAATCCGCCTGCGCGCAATAAAATGTTAGTGACCGAGCAGGAACAAGGCGTAAAACACGATCGCTTCGGTGAAGGCGATCGCGAGAATGCCGTGCACCAGAATAGGAGTGAACGCGCCAGGATTACGGCCGACCGCGTTTGCCATCCCCATACCCGTGAGACCGATGCCGATTCCGACGCCCATGGCGGCAAGTCCGACGTGAATGCTTCCGGTCATTTCTGCCAATAGTGGTAACATCATAGTTCTTCCTTTGTGCTTATTTTGGCGATCTCATTACGAGATTGCCTAAAAATTCTACCCATGCGCATGTCCCGAGTCATGTTGCGCAATCAAAAGAGTGAAGACGGCGGTCAGTAGCATAAACACCAGCGCCTGTACGACACCTACCAGCAACTCCAAAAAGTAAAATGGAATCGGAATCAGCCAGGAAAGGAGTGGCACCATATTCGACATGACTTCCAACGTGCTTTCACCCGCATAAATATTTCCAAAAAGCCGAAAGCTCAACGAAATCGGCCGGAACAGTATCGAGAAGATCTCCAGCCAGCCGACCATGAAGAAGATCACAATCATCAAGATTTTGATGAAGCCGGTTGTCTCCCCTCTCGGCGCAAACAGATGTTTTAAAAAGCCGCCGACGCCGTTGGCCTGAAGCGCCCAAACGAACCACAGCACGAAGAAAATCGCCGCCATCGCCGTAGTCATATTCAGATCTGCGTTGCCTCCGCGTAAAAGCGGCCGATCGATGTGGAATGAGCCACCAGCGTCGTAATGTCCCCAGCCAATCGTGCCGACTCCAGGGATCAGGCCGAACCAGTTCACGAATAAAATAAAGATAAAAATCGTCGCGAAAAACCAAAAAGTTTTCCTGACCAACTCGCGCCCGATGATTCCCTCCAGAAAATTGTAAAGGCTCTCCACCAGCCACTCCCAAAAATTTTGAATGCCGCTCGGGATCGGTTTGATCGTGCGCGTTGCGGTCTGCGCAAAAATGATGATGCCCGCGGCGACAATCCATGTCACCAGCATCGAATTTGTGACCGCAAACTTGCCGATTTGGAACAGCGGCGCAGCCTTTAACGGCACGCCTTCATGCTCTACCGGTGCGGCTTCCGCTGCGATGCCAGATGCAGCACAGACAAGGCTGCCAAGCAGCGCGAGGATCGACATCAGTAAATAACGGTTGCGCATTTTGGTTGGTGGCGAAAGCGGCGACCGAATCCCATCGTCAGCGTCAGCTGCTACAGCCAAGACGCTCAAAGGCGCGCTTGCGACGCGGATACCAAAGCCGTTTTTGCGCGGATGACAAGGGAGAAAATGACGAAATCCGAACGACAAATGACGAAAGAAAGCCGAATGACAAAGCCCAAAATCATTGCGGTTTCGTCATTTGAGCTTCTGTCATTCCTTCGAAATTCGGCATTCGTGCTTCGTCATTTGATGGGCAGCTACAATTCCAACCAATTCGCCAATTTCTTCTTCAGCTCTTCAATCCCCTCGCCTTTTGCCGCCGAAACCGGGACGATGTCGATCTTCGGGAATTTCTTGCGCAGTGCATTGAGATTTTCCTGCGCGTTGGGCAAATCCATTTTATTCGCAATTACAAACCATGGGCGCTGCGAGAGCAACGGATCGTAGAGATCGAGCTCCTTGCGTAGTTGTTGCAAGTCTTCGACCGGGTTGCGGGCTTCGCTTCCCGCAACATCGACAACGAAGAGAAAAATCCGGCAGCGCGTGATGTGGCGGAGGAATTCGTGGCCAAGCCCCAGCCCACGATG
>JALYKJ010000282.1 GCA_030774845.1 Verrucomicrobiota bacterium | reverse complement strand
CTCGAGTGCAGTGCGGACGGTATTGGACGGAATGGCGAAGCCGATACCCTGCGAGCCGCCGCTGCGTGAAATGATTGCGGTATTGATGCCGATGACTTCGCCGCTCAGGTTGATGAGTGGGCCGCCGCTATTGCCCGGATTAATCGCGGCGTTTGTTTGGATTAAATCGCCGAAAACGTCGGCGCGATTCGGCCGTCCTTTCGAACTTACGATTCCATCGGTAACCGTCTCCTCGAAACCGAATGGATTGCCAATCGCCAGCACGAAGTCGCCCGCCTGAACGGTATCGGAATCGGCCAGCTTGAGCGGCTTCACTCCGGAATTGTCAATTTTCAGGACCGCAAGATCCACCTGCTCATCTGACCCGACCAGACGCGCTTTTTCGGTGCGCCCATCGCTCAACTGCACTTCGATCTCGTCCACTTGATCGACCACATGATTGTTGGTGATGATGTGTCCCTCGTTCGTCACGATCACGCCCGAGCCCAACGAATTCTGCACCAGCGCCTCGTCGTTTGGACTTTGAAATCCGCGCGGTCGTCGAAAGAAAAAACCAAACGGATCAAGCTGATTTTGCCGCTCAATGGCGATCTTCTTGGTCGTTTTCACGGCCACCACCGACGGCACGACCGCATTGACCAACGCTCGTCGTTCGCGATTTAATGCGTCAAGCGAAGCGACCAGCTTTGGATCGATATTCGGTGACGACGCGAGCGTGTATTTTTCCGGAGTGTTGCGATGGAGCGTGCTCAAACCACCGTGTTTCAAGCGATAATCGTATAACGCTGAGATCGCGAGGCTCAGTAACGCGACAAAGGCAAAAAATTTCAGCAAGTTTTTCATCAGCTTACGTTCGAAAAGGTTCGTCCCTGTTTTTCGACAATCAACTGCCGGAAACGTTGATTTTGCGCCGCTTCCAGCTTGGGATCGGCCGCGAAGATCGAGATCGCCGCCGTTCGCGCGCGACGCATCAGCTCTGCGTCCCGTTTGAGATTGCCAATCTTCAACGCTGGCAGACCGCTCTGGGCCGTGCCTAACAAATCGCCTGGACCGCGCAGCTCCCAATCCGCTTCCGCGACTTCGAAGCCGTCGCTCGTTTTCTCAACCACGGCCAATTTGGCGGCCGCTTCTGAGGACGGTTCCGACGTGAGCAAAATACAATACGACTTGTGCTCGCCCCGACCGATCCGCCCACGAATCTGGTGAAGCTGGGCCAAACCGAATCGCTCCGCATTTTCAATGAGCATCACGTTCGCATTTGAAACATCGACTCCTACCTCAATGACGGTCGTGCTGACCAGAACTTTGGTTTCTCCGCGGCGAAATCGCTCCATGATTTCCTGCTTCTCCGGTCCAGGGATTCGTCCATGAAGTAATTCGCACGAATATGGATGTAAACGTTCACGCCAACGTTCGTACTCCGCCGCGGCCGCTTTTGCCTCGAGTTTCTCGCTCTCTTCGATCAGCGGATAAACAACATAAAGTTGACGGCCGGTTTCCAATTGCGTGCGCAAGAAAGTCAGCACCTCGCCGAGTTTTGAGGAATCGCGCACCGCGGTGACAATTTTGCCGCGGCCACGCGGCATCTCGTCTAAGATCGAAACATCGAGGTCGCCATAAACTGTCATGGTGATCGTGCGCGGAATAGGCGTCGCTGTCATAACCAGCACGTCGGGTGCGGGCTCGCGACTCGTTAGGAGCGCGCGCTGCGCGACCCCGAATTTGTGCTGCTCATCAATAACCACCAGCCCGAGATTCGAAAATGAAACCTTTTCGTAAAGCAACGCGTGCGTGCCAATGATCACGTCGGCGTTTTCGTCGCCTTCAACCAGTGGCAGAAAAGTTTCTTCCTGCCGCGCCGCCGTCCGGATCGACAACTTCATGCCGAACGGTTCGAGCCAGCGCCGGAGGACGGCGTAATGTTGTTCGGCCAAAATTTGCGTCGGCGCCATAAACGCCGCCTGATAACCGGCCTCAACCGCGAGCAGGATCGCCGCGATCGCGACCACCGTTTTTCCTGAGCCGACATCACCTTGCAAAAGGCGATTCATCGGATATTTCGCCGCCAGATCACTCTTGATCTCCGCGATGACCTTTTTCTGCGCCGTTGTCAGCTCAAACGGAAGCGCGCGTACGAACTTCTCCATTAATTCCCCTCGCCCGCAATGCGCGGCGCTCACGCGCGCATGCGAGTTCGTTCGCCGAGATCCGATCAACATTTGCATTGCGAAGAATTCCGAAAGGACCAGGTGCTGACGCGCGGCGCTAAGCGATTCCCAAGTGTCGGGAAAATGAATCGCACGGACCGCTTCGCCGCGATCTCCGTTTTTCAAATTCTCCGGGAGCAACGGCTCAATCGGCGCAGTATCGAGCTCCTGAAGAAGCCGGTAAATCATGCTGCGCAGCGCACGCTGCGAAAGGCCTTCGGTTGCAGGATAGATCGGCGTGATCCGTCGGAGATGGATCGATCTCTCCTCGTCGTTCTCGATCACTTCGAACTCGGGATGATCCATGCAAATGCGCTTCCCGCGTAGTCGCGGCTTGCCGAAGACGACGAGTTGTTGGCCGGTCGCAATCATTTTCTGCACGTAATGCAAATTGAACCAGCGACAGATGAGCGGCTGACTGAGCGCGTTTGCGTTCGGTTCCTGCAATGTCGCTTCGAAAATTTTCTTCCAACCGCCGAAGCGACGAAGCGACGTTTTAATTACTTCGCCGGACAGGCAGATCGGCACGTCGCTTTCATCGCGCGGGAATTCCGGAAATTGATGTCGATCTTCGTGTCGCCGCGGGAAATGAGTTAGCAAATCTTCGGCGGTCGTAACGCC
>JALYKJ010000281.1 GCA_030774845.1 Verrucomicrobiota bacterium | reverse complement strand
TCGTTACAGTTGTCATGCGAGAACAGTGGCTCGTTTCCCGCTCAAAGGCAAGAGAAAACGACAGTTAAGGGGGGTCACTCTTGTCGAAGAAAGTGTTCGAGACGGAGGCGATCCAGGCGCTCTTTGGCTTCCTCGCTTCGCGTCCCTCCGGCGCTCGCGAGTTTTTCGTAAACTGCCGCCGCCGATTCCCATTTCGCGTCCGCTTCCAGCAACTGGCCGGCGTTAAAGCCCGCTTTGTAAAACCAGAAAAATTCATGTGGCCGGTCCGGCTGCATTCCTTCGTCGAGAACCGTGTAAAAGCTGGCGAGTGCGGCAGCGCGATCAGCTTTTTTTTCCAAACAAAGCCCCTTCTTAAAGAGCGCCTGGTTGCGCCAATGCGCCGGTGCATCCTTATCCGACGCCAGCTTGTCGTAAGCTTCAATCGCACGTTGGTAGTTTTGCGGGTCGGTCGCGGCCATTTCGAAAAAAATGTCGCCCTTTCCGCAGGTTGCTTCGCGTTTTTCACCGGGGCGAGCTGCCCCGTTTAGAACCTCCTCATACAAAACAAGAGCGTCCTGGGGTTTGCTCAGTTTGCGTTCGATCACCGCTTGCTCGTTACGTGCCGCCCATTTCAGTTCGCCATTCAGTTGCACCACCCGATCGAAAAGCACGAGCGCGCGATCGAGCGACTGAGCGGCCATGCTTGCCATCGCCGACTCGCCTGCAAAAAACAGTGCTCGCTCAGTGAGCGCCCCAGTCGAATTTTGTTCGGCCAACAATTCGAACTGCGTTTCCGCGTTCGCAAAATCCTCTGCCCGATAATACATCTCGCCCAGCTTCATTCGCACCGACGCGATTAAGCTCGACGATTCGTACTGCTGGATGAATCTTTTCGCCAGCTGGATCACTTTGGCCTCACCGCCCGAAGTCGTATCCTCCAGCCAAATCGTGAGGTAGTCTGCGCGTTCTTCCGCGGTCGCGGTCGGCTTTGATTCAGCAGCGCGGGCCAAATTCTTGCGGGCTTCGTCGATTCGTGGCGGAGTCGCATGAAAGGCGAGCTCCGCCAGCGCCACCCATGCTTCGGAGGATCGTTCGGCCCCGGGAAAGTCGCGCAGAAAATTACGCAGTGAATCGGCTGCCGGAGAGTCACCCTTAGCAGCTTCCATCAATCCCGCTTCCAAGCGCAGGTCGGCGCGGGATTTTTCGTCCTTAGTTTTGTTTCCGAATTCTTCGGCGGCCGCCAAAAAACGTGTCTCGTCACCTTTCTGCAGCCAGCTGAGCGCTGCGTTAAACATCGCCAGTGACGCCAGCGTCGAATCAGAATGTCCGATTTGCTCAAAACCGGCGGTTGCGGCATCGAAATGCTTTGCATGATATTGAATTTGCGCCGCAAGCAAATTAACGCGGTCGAGAACGGCCGCTTCGGGACGTAATGTCCGCGCCTCGTTCAGGATCGTGAGTGCTTCATCGAAATGGCGATCCTCAAGTTCAAGTTGCGCAAATTCCAGAAACGCGGAAGCGAGGACTGACAGCTGCGGGTGAGTCCGCCGTAGCGCGGCGAAGTATTCCAGCGCTCGGTCACGTCGTCCGAGTCGAAGGTCGAATCGCGCGAGATACCATTGTGCAAATGCGCGCCGCGGCTGGGCTGGATCCCTTGTCCAACGCTCGAGTTCAGCGCGCGAAGGCTTTCGTTCGGCGCGATAAAGCTCGTCCAGTTTTGCAAAAATCCGCGCAAGATCGACATCGGAGGGTCGATGTTCGACGAAATTCTCCAACTCATCATCACCAGTTTCAGGTGTTTTCAATTGCAGGTGCGCATCGGCCAGTGCGAAAAGCGCTGCGGTCAGTGTTTCGTGCGTTGCGCCTTCAGGATTTTTCAGGACCGACTCGAAAATGGTGATCGCGCGGTCGGGACGGTGCAAAGCCATCTCGAGGCGGCCACGGAGAAAGTGGCGCTCTCTTTTTTCGGCTGTTGTGGCCGGCTGCACTTTTTCGAGCAACTTCCGCGCGTTGACCGGATCCTGTTTGTCCAGATAAATCTCGGCCGCCCGGAGCTGCGCTCGACTGTTCCATTTTGGATCGCGAAACAGCTCTGAAAGACTTTGGAGCGCTGCATCGGTTCGGCCCAAAGCGCGCAGCATTTCCGCGGCGCCGAACAATGCGTCCATTCGGAGACCCGAATTGCTGTTGGCTGCAATCTGGCGATAGAGAGCCAACGCCTCGGCTTCGTGACGTGAAGTCGCGAGCAATTGCGCGCGCGAAAAATTCGCCGACGGACTTTGACGCAATCGCGGATCCGCCAGCAGGTTAAAGGCGTCTGCGGTCTGGTTGGCTGCGACCATCGCCTGGAGCAGTCGTTCCGCGACGGCGCGCCAATCCGGTTCCGGTAGGTTCTGCTTCAGCAACGTCTGCAAACGAACGACCGCGACTTCGGGCACGCCCTCAACG
>JALYKJ010000280.1 GCA_030774845.1 Verrucomicrobiota bacterium | reverse complement strand
GTATCGTTGAACACCTGCCGCAAAAGTTTCGGACCGACGAGGACGCCGCCATGTTTCGATACGGTCAATGTTTCATCGCCAACGCGCATGCGGCCCGTGCCCTCAATCACAAAATAGAATTCCTCGGCCTTCGGATGTTTGTGAAGTGTGTTCGCGCTCTTCGGCGGAAACCGCCACAATCTCGCGCCGAGAATTTCGCTTCCTGTTCGCTCTAGAAAAATCCGCGTTCGGAATCTTCATCATGTTGGAGGGTCTCCGATTAAGCTCCGTCGGCTGGATCACGAAGTAACCGTCGATCGGCTTCATCCTTCTTAATTCCTGCTTTGTTGTTCGACTGACTTCCTTCTTATCAAACGATATATCGGATAGCTCGCTGCCAGTAGGACCAGAGCGTAAATGCTGTCTCTCGGATCACTCACGGTGAATCCGACAACGAGCGTGCCGCTAACCAACAGCACCGCGAGCGGCGCAAACGGATACGCCCATGCCCGGAACGGCCGCGGCAAGTCCGGCGCGCGTTTCCGGAGAACAAATAGCGCGCTGATCAGCACAATGTTATTTGCTACCGCGTAAAACGCGTAGATCGCCATCAATTTCTCAAAGGTCCCGAGACTAATCAAAATCGTCGCCATAACAACGGTAACAGCCAGAGCGACGACCGGTGTACCGCCTTCATTCACCGCGATAGCTTTACTCGAAAACAAACCATCGCGCCCGAGCGCATAAAGGGTGCGCGGCGTGAACATCAAAATCGCGTTGACGATGGCGATGATAGAAAGCAATGCGAGTCCAGTGACGATTTGTCCGCCTCGCGCTCCGAAAACAACTCGCATTGCGTCAGCGGCGGCGAGTTTTGACGCCGCAATTTGAGGCAGCGGCAAGACATAAAGCAACGCAACGTTAACGAGCATATAGATTCCGATTACCGACAAGACTCCAGCGTGAAGCGAGCGCGGAATGTTGCGGCCAGGATTTTCGTCTTCTTCGGCAAAATAAATGACAGAGTTCCAACCTCCGTAAGCGCCGAGAATGAGTTGAAACGACAACACAATCGCGACCAGCGCGGCGAAAGGACCAACGGGCGCGGGCTGCGTCGTTTGTCTCGCATCGACTGAGCTGTGGTGCCCGCCTAGGGCAAAGCAGACAACAACAAATGCAAGCAGCGCAATCGCCTTGAGAAAACTCGTCAGCTTCTGAGTTCCGCTACCCGCGCGCAGGCCGATCCAGTTCAGGAACGCGAGCAAAAGAAGGAACGCCAGCGCAACCGTGGTGACTCCGGCAAAAGATGGGGCAAACAGGGCGATCGCATATTCAGCAAAAGCGATCGGCAGAAAAGCAACCGCGGCAACGTTGCCCAGCCAATCGCTCCAACCAACGACGAAGCCGGCAAAATCACCGTAAGCATGCCGGGCATAAACATAAGGACCGCCCGCCTTCGGTATCATCGTCGCAAGCTCGGCCGTATAATTTGCGTTCAACAGAGTGAACGCTCCTCCGAGGGTCCAGATCACAAGAATCAGCCAAGTATTTCCGAGCAAGTTAGCCGTCGGACCAGGCAAACGGAAAATACTGACACCGATCGTTCCGCCAACAACCACCGCCAATCCAAAACCCAAACCAAGAATCCGCAGTAATTTATTTTTCTGCGGTAAGACTGTTTCCGATTCGGCTTCAGCCATCTCTATTGCGGGCCCGCACCGGTGCGAGCGATTCTAGACAAGCGAGAGATGTTTGGCTGCATCCTGAAGTCGCACCGAAGACTTACTGTGCCTGCTCCGCACGGTCCATTAGCACATTTGATGGTAACTGTTTGTCCATTGCTTTTCTGGCGCTCTCTATACCTGCGACCGGAAGCTTCGCCGGATCGAGGAGGCCGAGTTGAACCAGGACTGATGCCTGATCCCAGTAGATGTGTTCATGAGCCAGTTTACCATCGCGGAACTGAACAATCGCAACGAGCGGGATCTCCACACGCCTTCTTGTGGGAGCAAGGCCGGGCAACATCCAGTCCATCCTAATCGTGTGGGTAAACTTGAAGATCATTTCGTCGACAAGCCGATCGTTGCCGATAGTCCGTGAGAGAGGAACCATCTCCGTGTCCGGAGGCATCTGCGGAATAAAACGCTTGGAGTAAAACTCTCTTAGCTGTTCTTTGCCAACCCCTCCAGTCAGCACCGGAATGTGATTTACATAAGCATCCTCGACCATCGTAGCCAGCGTGTCCTCGGTGTTGTGTGTAGCGAACTCGTGTCGCACATGCTCCTCCCAAAGTTGGCGCAGACGTTCTTGGGCAGCGCTAAGGCTGCTGCCTGGCTCTGGTTTCTTCGGCTCCTTCATGATTTCTGGTTTCTCTATCTCGGGTCATTCGTGCTCTTCGTCGTTAGTAACTGGCCGTGGCTTCGCAAGAAATTTGTCGACTTCATCGTTGTAGGTTTCGAACGGGTCGCCCATGACGAGAAAATCGCGGCTGTCGTGCGCGATCGAGTCCCAGTTGATGACATAAGGTTGATGTCGATCTTGAAAGTAAGCGACGGCGCGGGCGCGTCCTGATGCGCGCGTGTTAGCAGGCGGAACGCGCGTCGCATTCGCCGGTTCGAAACTGTTGTTCCATTCGGCGACGCGTTTGCCGGGCGTGACACTGAAGAATAATCCGCGGGTCGGATCGATGTTGTGATATTCGAGATCCAAACTCTGCAGCCAGGGATCGTCCCAGCCGATTTTTTCCGACTCCATGAAAGTTTCAAGCAACCATTTCTTGGTGATCCAATCAACACCGCCGATCAGCGCCTGCGGATTTTGTTCGATTGATTCGAGGACAAAGCTCCAGGTCTCGAGCAGCCAATCCGTTTCCGGATCGCGTTCGCGCAAATGCCGCTGCGCGAGATCGTGGAATTGCCACTGGACGTCGAGTGCGCCGATGGTTTTGCCGTTCTCAAGATCGACAATCCATTTGCGGGTCGGATCACGCGAGATGTCGCGCGTGCTGCGGACGGCGTCGTTGAGCACAAGGTTGCGCGGCAACTGGCGTTGCTCGAGCAGCGAAAGCACGGCGGCGGTGGTGCCGATCTTCAGCGCGTTAGCGAACGGGCTCATATTGGAATCGCCGATGAGCAAATGCAGCCGCCGGTACTTGCGATAATCGGCCAGCGGCTCGTCGCGCGCGTTGATGATGGCGCGGTTAAACTGCACCCATTGGTAGATGTCGTTGACGATATGGTCGGCGCGCTGGCTGAGCTGAAACGCGACTGGCGTTTCCGCTTGCGGCGGTTCGAAATCGAATGCGAGCGGGTTGGCCTGCCCCACTCGGCCGGCGCCGGTGAAAATCTGGCGTGTTGCGAGAAACGTGAGCAACGTGCCGAGCACCGAGGGCGTGAACTGCGCCTCGCGTTTCATCAAATAATTTTCGTGGCAGCCAAAGGTCGCGCCGGTGTGATGATCGACATTGTTCTTGATGAACGTGACGCGATCGCCCGCTTCAAGCGCGACGAGCGAGCTGCGCAGCAACTCGTCACCAGCCATTTCGTAAGTGACGAGATCGTGGAGATGCAAACATTCCGGCGAGGCGTATTCGATGTGGCCCATGTCGAGATAAAGCCGGCCGCCGTTTAAAAGAAAACCGCCGTTGCCGGGCGGTTCTTCGTAATCGCGATAGTGGAGATCGATCGTCCCGACGCGCGCCTTGTTGAAGAGATAATTTTTTACCTTCGCCGGCCAGACCTCGGAGTTACAGCGCAACTCTTCGCTGCTCATCAGGCAGCCATATTCAGTTTCGACTCCAACGATGCGGTCCATCGCCTAACGAGCATCCGACAGACCGGTTAGATCGACAAGTGGCAATGCAATACGCGTCGCGAATCGCCGCTAAGACAGCGACCACTACAGCAATTCAGCACGCGGCCTGCTCTGTACAGGCCTGGATGGAACTCTTCAAGGAACGTCAGATCTGGTTGATTGCGATCTTGATCGCGGTCTTGCACGCCGCAATGGCAGTCACGGCGGTAAACACGAAATCGCCGACATTCGATGAGCCACAGCATCTGACCGCGGGTTATAGCTACTGGGTGACAAACGATTTCCGGCTCGATCCCGAAAACGGAAATCTACCCGCGCGCTGGGCGGCGCTGCCGCTGTTGTTGAGCGACACCAAGTTTGTTCCGCTGAACGACCGCGGCTGGCAACGCGCTGATGAAGGACGCACCGGCCATCAATTTTTCTACGAAACCGGAAACGATTCCGATCGAATGCTCGGCCAGGCCCGAATGATGATGTCGATCTTCGGAGCGGCGCTTTGTATTCTAATTTACCGATGTGCGCGCGAGTTCTTTGGAGTTCTCGGCGGTTTATTGGCCGAAAGCATTGCTGCGTTCGATCCAAACTTTCTCGCGAATAGCGGGCTGGTGGCGTCCGATATCGCGGCGACTTTCTTTTTCACGGCCGCGGTCTGGAGCAGCTGGTGTTTATGCCAAAGAATTTCTCTAGCGACATTAGCGATCACTGCGCTCAGTTTGTCCGGCTTGTTTCTGACGAAATTCTCGGCACCGATTGTTCTTCCGGTAGTCAGCATAGTGTCGATCCTGCAAATTTTCTCGTTGCGCGAGATCGAGATACAATTGGTTCGGTTTCGAACTGCGTTTGCGGACAAGTGGAAGAAAGCCTGCGCCGTGGGCGCGTCCTGGACAATTCTGGGCGCAACAGTTTTCTTTGCGATCTGGCTAGCGTTCTCGTTTCGCTACTCAGCTTGGACGAACAATGAGTCGACCCACGAAGGAACGACATGGAATTGGAATTATCTGCTGAAAGATCACGGACCCTTCGAGAACGCGGTGGCATTTACGCGCGTGCATCATCTCTTGCCAGAAGCTTATCTCTACGGTCTCGCCTATGTGCACAAACATGAGATCGATCGGCCCGCTTTTCTCGATAATCAGTGGAGTATCGTCGGGTTCTATTCATTTTTCCCACGCGCGTTCCTTTACAAGACGACGCTGCCGTCTCTGTGCCTGCTTGCGCTCGCGCTCTACGCCGCAATCCTCCGCTCGAACGGAGACCGGATCCCCTCGCCGCGCGATTTATGGAAAATCGCGAACCTTTTTAATCCGTTGTGGGCGGTTGCTCTTGTTTACAGCGCCTTCGCAGTAACGAGTCGGCTCAACATCGGACATCGCCACATTCTTCCGATTTATCCGGCGCTATTCATTGGTTGCGGCGCCGTCGCTCATCTCCTGCACAAGAATCGGCGAGCTATCTTCACCGCCGGAGTTGCGATCCTTTTGTTTTGGCAAATCGGCGAGTCCTTTGCGATCCGGCCAAATTATCTCGCCTATTTCAACGAGGTCGCCGGCGGACCGGCCCGAGGCTACAACCACTTGGTCGATAGCTCTCTCGATTGGGGGCAAGATTTACCGGCGTTGAAAACGTGGCTCGATGAGCACGGGGCGATTGTCGATGGAAAATCTCTCTATCTCGCCTACTTTGGCACAGCCGATCCGCGCTGGTACGACATCGACGCCAATTTACTGTCGCCGGAAAAGCGCTTGTCCGGCGATCGAAGTTTTGCACTAACCGGCGGTGTTTATTGCGTCAGCGCTACTACGGTGCAAAGTGTTTACGCTCTGGAGATCGGTCCGTGGTGCGTGCCTTACGAACAACATTATCGAAACGCACTGGCGGAGATGGAACGCTATCATAACAGCGCAGCAGCAACTACTGCGCGCGTCGCGCTTATCTCAAGTGACGCGACAAGCCCTTCTCCGAGCACGATCAGGGAATTCGAACGGCTGCGGTTTGAGCGATTGTGCGCCTATTTGCGACACCGTTCGCCCATCGCACAAATCGGCTATTCGATTTTCGTGTTTGATCTCAACAACGATGAGATAAATCGGGCCCTTTATGGCCCGCCGGCGGAGCTCAGGCAAGACGTTTCCGTAACCGGCTTTTAGTCGCGACCGAGAGCAGGCTTGAAACTTGCGTAAAAAAAGCCCAAACTCGCCACCGGATGAGGGAGTTAGGCCTGCGCAGTCCGTCCGTGAAAGTCGGCGGCATCGTTTATTTTGGGCGACTGATCGACAAAATTCGACAACACACGAAAGGACAATTGCCTTCCGATTATCAGGCAAACCTCGGCCGCGGCTTTGATTCCAGCTGCACCACGTTTTTGCGCATCGATTACAATCGACTTGTCGAACGCGTTAAGCAGGGCGGCAGCGACGAGGAAATTTTGCAATGGTGCTTCGGCATGGGACACCGTCCGACAGACGATGAGATCTACGTCTGGAATGAATTTATGCGGAAGCGCGGCTGGAACGACGAGCTTTCTGAGATTCTGAAGCGTCGAAAGAAAGAAGCCGGCATGGCGGGGCGGTCGGAGATCCAGACGATGTTCACCTTCATCGACGCCGACGAAGGGCGCGTACTGGTAGCGAACCAAAAACTCCAGCCGACGCCGGATTAATTGTCGCTAAGATCGATCCGCCACAGGACGGATTCGCCGCCGCGAACAATCACGGCGCCGGCACCGGAATCACAATTTTGTTTGGGGGCGCTGGTGGTCGCATCCGGTAATCAATAAATTTCCAGACGGCGATCACCACCAGAACTACTACGATTGTTGCGATCCAAGCCCGAGCGGACGTCGGTCTGAGACTCGTGTTTCCCGACTTCTCGTCACTGGTCACTTACTCAGAAAGCGTGTCGATCCGCTCGGCCAAGGCAAAATCGAGCTCAGTTACGCCACCCTTGCTGTGCGTCGAAAGCACGAGCCGCACTTTGTTATAGCGGATATCGATATCGGGATGATGCTCTTCTTCCTCGGCCACTTCCGCGACCGCGTTCACGAAATCGATGGCACCGGTAAAATCGTCGAACTCGAACGTGCGTTCGATGTGTTTCTTCTCCAATTCCCATTCTGGGATCCTTTTCATGCGCTCTTTCAGCTCGGGCGCTTTCATCAAGTCGGCCATAACGGGACAACGAGTAACACCCGGAAATCGTTTTGCAACGCCAAAACGTGTAAGTTTAAACGCCCAGGATTTTGCGCAGATTTTTCACCGAATCGAAGACTTCGACCGCACATGCGCGCGCCTCGTGCGAGCGGCTTGGCCAGCTCGCAAGCAGATCTTTGATCGCCGCGACCGCGGCCTTCAAACCTCCAACAAAATGAAAACCGCTCCGGCTCGGCAGATACTTTGCCGCACCCGTGTCCTCGGTTACTACTGGCCGTCCCATGGCCAGAAAAGCTGCCGCGCGATCGCTCAACCAACCGGTTTTCCAGCTCACATCGACCCCTTTAATGGCGGTGAATTCACCAAAGGCGCGCGCCAAGTAGCGACGATATTTCGCCGGTGTTCGCGCTACGCGATGTGGATCGACAACATGCCAGCCGCGCTTTCGCAATCGATCACGCTCGGGATCTTCCGGATTCATGTACATCGCGAGTTCGAATTTCGCTTCGGGTACACGTTTCGGGAGGTCGAGATATTGTTCGAACGCGTACTTCTTCGAAAGATCGGGAAATTTTCCTTCCACTTCCACGGCGCCACCCCAATACCATTGACCGATCGTCGTGAACTTCGGCAAACGCGGACGCGGCTGTGGCTGATACAATTTTGTGTCGACCAGTGGATAAAATGTTTTCCACTTGATCTTCTGTAGTGGCGGCCGTCTCGGCCGCGATGCTGAAGACGACGCCG
>JALYKJ010000279.1 GCA_030774845.1 Verrucomicrobiota bacterium | reverse complement strand
AGATTGGCGTGATCAAAGAAATCCGCAGCGCCGTTCCGGGATTGGGGTTGGCCGAAGCCAAAGCGTTGGTGGAAGGCGCTCCCAAGCCAATCAAGGAAGGCGTAACCAAGCAGGAAGCCGAAGAGATCAAGAAGAAGGTCGAAGCGGCTGGCGCGAAGGTCGAAATCAAATAACAAAATTTCCAACAGCGACCGCCTTACAAATTTTCTTGCCATGCGGCCGTTTTGGTTTAATCTCGGCTTTTGTTAGAAGTAGGGAGACTTATTTTTAACCTGCAGTTGGTGGTAAAAAAAGAAGCTTGCAGCAAAACGGTGGGGTCGATTTGACAAGCCGCTGTTTTGAGGTAATTTTTGCACTCCTCGCTCTCCGGTTGACGCAGTAGGCTCTTGTACCCAAGCGGCCGCAATTATTGTGTGTCGGCGCGAGAATAACCCCGTGGCCTGGTGATTATGTCAGAACGAAATTCGGAACGCATCCACTTCGGAACAGTCAAGGAAGCCATCGAGCCTCCAAACCTCATTGAGGTCCAACTCAACTCCTACGTCGATTTTCTCCAGAAAGACGTTCCGTTCGCCAAACGCATAAGCCACGGTCTCCAGGCAGTTTTCAAAGAAGTCTTTCCGATCGAAAGCTACGACGAGAAGGCCGTTCTTGATTTCAGCCATTACGAAATCGGCGAACCGAAGCTGACCGCGCTCGAAGCGCAACGCGAAGGGCAGACCTACAGCGCTCCGCTTCACGTCACTTTTCAGCTCCGTGAAGAAAAAGGCACGAAGGAAGAAAAAGTTTACATGGGCGAAATCCCGCTCATGACGCCGCAGGGCACGTTCGTCATTAACGGCGCCGAACGCGTGGTTGTTTCCCAGCTGCACCGTTCGCCCGGTATTGCGTTTGAATCGACGATCCATCTCAACGGCAAAGTGCTCTACAGCTTCCGAATCATTCCGGACCGCGGTTCGTGGATCGAAGTCCAATTCGACACCGCCGACCTGCTCTACATTTATCTCGATCGCCGCAAACGGCGTCGCAAATTCCTGGCCACAACTTTCCTACGCGCTCTCGGCTACGGCTCCGACGAGGAAGTCATCAAACTCTTTTACAACATCGAGAACCTGAAGCTGAGCGAAAAGCTCGACGAAGAAAAACTCGCGACCAAAGTTTTGACCGCCGAACTGCGCGATGGTGAAGTGACCGTTGCCCGCGCGTTCGAGCCGCTCACGCTCGCGACCATTCGTCAGGTCATGGGCCTTGGGATCAAAGAAGTTAAGGTCATCGATATTTCCAACGACGACACGGTCGTCAAAGCCCTCCGCAAGGACCCGGCGCACGATCAGGAGGAAGCGCTCAAAGATATTTACCGTCGTTTGCGCCCTGGCGATCCCCCGACCGTGGCAAACGCGCGCGCGCTACTGAAACGGCTCTTTTTCGATCCGAAGAAGTACGACCTCGGACGCGTCGGCCGTTACAAGATCAACCAGAAGCTCGGCATCGATGTCGATCTTACCGAGCGAATTTTGACCGACAAAGACTTCATCGCCGCGATCAAATACCTGATTAACCTGCGCCGCGGCGAAGGCACGCTCGATGATATCGATCACCTCGGCAGCCGCCGAGTACGAACGGTTGGCGAATTGCTGGCCAATCAGTGCCGAGTGGGTCTCGCGCGTACAGAGCGTTTGGTGAAAGAGCGCATGACTTTGTTCGACATCAATGTCGATGGAATGACGCCGCAGAAGCTGGTGAATCCGAAAGCACTCAGCGCGGTGATTCGCGATTTCTTCGGTCGTTCGCAGCTGTCGCAGTTCATGGATCAAACGAATCCGCTCGCGGAATTGACGCACAAGCGCCGCTTGTCCGCGCTCGGACCGGGCGGATTGAGCCGCGATCGCGCCGGATTCGAAGTGCGCGACGTGCACCCGTCCCACTATGGCCGGATTTGTCCGATTGAGACGCCGGAAGGTCCGAACATCGGCTTGATCAGCTCGATGTCGACTTTCGCGCGGATCAACGAATTTGGTTTCATCGAAACGCCTTACCGCAAGGTGACGAATGGCCGGGTAACGGATGAGATCGATTACCTCACCGGCGATAAGGAGGAAAATTATTTGGTCGCGCAGGCTAATGCGGCGATTGACGGCCGCGGCCATTTCACCGGCGAAAAGGTTTCTGTTCGTTACCGCGGGGACTTTCTCGAGGTCGAACCGTCGAAAGTCCACTACATGGACGTGTCGCCGAAACAGCTCGTTTCAGTGGCGGCAGGATTGATTCCGTTCCTCGAACACGATGATGCGAACCGCGCGTTGATGGGTTCGAACATGCAACGCCAAGGCGTTCCGCTGATCGTTTCGGAAGCCCCATTGGTTGGCACCGGTTTGGAAGCAAAGGTCGCGCGTGATTCCCATGCAGTGCTTCTTGCAATCGACAGCGGGAAAGTCGCTTCGGTTACTGCCGATCAGATCATCGTGACCAAAGACGGACACGTTCCGGAACACCGGAAAAAAATAAAGACCGACCCCGAAGAAGGACTTTACATTTACGAACTGCGAAAGTTCATGCGCTCAAATGCCGGCACCTGCGTGAACCAAAAGCCGATCGTCAAGAAAGGGCAGCACGTTAAAAAAGGGCAGATCATCGCCGATGGCCCGAACACGGACCAAGGCGAGCTCGCGCTCGGCCGAAATGTGCTCGTCGCGTTCATGCCATGGAATGGCTACAACTTCGAGGACGCCATCATGATCTCGGAGAAGGTCGTGAAGGAGGACATTTACACCTCGATTCACATCGATGAATTCGAGATCGGCGCGCGAGACACGAAGCTCGGGCCGGAAGAAATTACGCGGGACATTCCGAACGTCAGCGAGGAAGCGCTTCGCAACCTCGGGCCGGACGGCGTAGTCCGGGTCGGCGCCGAAGTGAAGCCGGGCGATATTCTTGTCGGCAAAATCACGCCGAAGAGCGAAACGGAACTGGCGCCGGAAGAGCGTCTGCTCCGTGCCATCTTCGGTGAAAAGGCGGCGGACGTGAAAGACACGTCGCTAACCGTTCCCTCGGGCACTTACGGGATCGTGATGGATGTGCGTGTGTCGTCGCGCAAAGAAATTTCGCGCCA
>JALYKJ010000278.1 GCA_030774845.1 Verrucomicrobiota bacterium | reverse complement strand
AGTTTATTTCAGCCTTGCACTACGAAAGCTTGGCCGGTTTCAGATTCTGCGTGAGCCAATCGTCACTTCCGGTCGCAAGCTGCGAATGTATTCCGCGCGCGAGATCTTAGGAAATTCTCTCAGCGTCATCGTTCGCGGGCCGCGCGCCGCCCGTTCCCGCGAAGGCCTCCATCTTTGGTACGATGGCAAGCGAGAGACAAGATCGCCAGTCGGACGGACTCGTCCTGCGGCGAGATCGACATCAACACCTTGAGAGAATCACGCATCGCCGTCGCAGCCACGTCAGAAGAGATTCGCCGCTGCCATCCGGTCATGCGCGAGTTGCGTCCGCTGTTTAAAGAGCCGTACCAATTTGTCGAGCGCGTGCTGCGCCAGCAAAAGCACGGATACCAGCTCGCATTTCTCGAATCAGAAGGCGAGGTCTGCGCCGTTGCCGGTTATCGCTTCCTCGAATCGCTTTTTTCCGGAAAGTTTCTCTATGTCGATGACCTGGTCACGCGAGAAAGAGACCGGTCGCGCGGTTTTGGCGGCGAGCTGCTTAATTGGTTAATCAAACAGGCACGCAAGCATGGCTGCGAAAATCTCGAGCTCGATTCCGGCGTGCAGCGTTTCGATGCCCATCGGTTTTATTTTTCCAACCGGATGAACATTTCATCCTACCATTTTCGGATTAAGATCGAGCCGAATGATTAACTTATGAAAAAGGAGAATCCCTGGATCGCAATTTGTCCCGGCATCAAACGACAAACGGTGGCGAGCGGAAAAATAATGTACCAAATGCTGGCGACGCTCGAGCCCGGCAGCAAGATGCCGGCGCACCAACACCCGCACGAGCAAATCGTCCACATTTTGTCGGGGCGAATGAAATTGATTGTCGGTGGAACACCGCACGAAATGAAGGCGGGGGATTCCTTTTATCTCGCCGCCAATGTTCCGCACGGTGTTGAGACGATCGAAGAAACCCGTGTGCTCGACACCTTCAGTCCGCCGCGCGACGAATATCTGGCGATCGACGAAGCGAACCGCCAGCGCAAGTAGATGCGCGCCATGCCGTAGCTGAGCGAATGAAGCGAATGGGATGAGCGACATGGTCGGTAAAGCCACGAGGTAGCGGTTGAGCGCAGCGGGAGCTGCCGAGATACAAGGCTGGTCGTATCCTAACGTAAGAAAAGAATCGCTTTCGAGTCGTCCACGCGCTTAGCATTACGCTCATGTTACACGTCATTTGGTCGATCATTATCGGTTTCATTGTCGGATGGCTTGCCAAGTCGTTCATGGGATTCCACATGAGTTTCCTGGCCACGGTGCTGCTCGGTGTCGGCGGATCGATTATCGGCGGTCTGATTGGACGCATCTTTTCCAAACCCGCGCCCGGCTCAGCGTTTCATCCGGCCGGCTTTATCATGTCGATCATCGGTGCGCTCATTTTGCTCTGGGCTTGGGGCAAGTGGGGCGCAACGCTGATGCATTGAAAACGCGTGATTTTGCGACCGACGACGAGGTCGCAACGCTTGTACGCGCGTTTGAAAGCGCGACGATTCCGGCATCTGAATTCAGTCACGCCGCTCACATCGCGGTAGCATTGAGCTACCTCGAAACGTTTTCACCGGAACAAGCGCTGCAGCGGATGCGCGAGAAGATTCGCTCCTTCGCCGCGCACCACGGCGTCAGTAATCTCTATCATGAAACGCTGACCACGTTCTGGATGCGTCTACTCGAACACGTCACCAGTGCATCCGATATCGATCTTCCACTTTGGCGCCGGATCAATCTAATCGTCGAACATTGGACGCAGCGGCGCCCGGTCGAAGCCCATTACTCGCGCGAGCTGATCAGGTCGAAAGCAGCACGTGAAAAGTGGGTGCCACCCGATTTGTTGCCGACTCCCTTTTAGCTCAAGTCGCGGCCTTGCGATTTCCCGGTCTTCATTTAGAATAGGCGCTTCGAAATGGCTGAGAACACGGAAACGTTGGATATCAAGCAGTTCCAGTTGCACGGGAAGGACACCGGCAGCGCAGACGTCCAAGTCGCGCTGTTGACGCGCCGGATCGGGGAACTGACGGAACACTTGAAAAGCCACGTTAAGGACCATTCTTCGCGCCGCGGTCTCCTTAAAATGGTGGCCCAGCGCCGGAGTTTGCTCGATTATTTGAGCCGGTCCCAAGCCGAACGCTACAAGAAGTTAATCGACAAACTGAACCTGCGGAAATAACCGCGGGTCGAATGTCGATCTTAGCGTCCGCGTTTCAGTGCGACGCCGATTCGAAAATTAAAAACGCGACAACCAGGTCGCAAGGCCACCTTGGATTTTAGGTTTTAGGTCCGCATCCGTCCCGCGATCGCGGGATCGGAGTTAAAACCTACAGTCAGGGTGACCGACCTGGAACTCGCACATCCAGGAAATACTATGCAACAGAAGGTCACAGCCCAAATTGGGTCTAATCAGATATCTATAGAAACAGGCAAGGTCGCCAAACTTGCGGACGGCGCAGTCATCGTGTCGTGCGGCGACACGATGGTATTAGTGAGCGCAGTCTCCGCCACCGCGACCAAGGAAGGTCAGGATTATTTTCCGCTCACGGTCGATTACCGTGAAAAAGCGGCCGCCGCCGGAAAATTTCCCGGCGGTTACTTCAAACGTGAAGGCCGCCC
>JALYKJ010000277.1 GCA_030774845.1 Verrucomicrobiota bacterium | reverse complement strand
CGAAGGCGAGCACCGCAGCTTCTACGAAATCATCGAAGCAAGCGCGCCGTTTGGCTGGATGACATTCGACCAATCAATCCTGCGCGCTTATGAGGAAGATTTGGTCAGCGAAGAAACGGCCACGCTCTTTGCCTCACGTAAAGGCCGAGTTACTCGCGGCATCGACTTGATTCAAAAAGCGCGCGGCGTCGATAGCGACCTCGATTCCGGATTGCGCCTCGACCTTCCGGAGAACGCTTTTCGCTAAGTTTTATGTTTTCGGAACAGGAACACGAAACGACGTTCTTCGATCTGGGCGACAACACCGCCCTGGTGTGTGTCGATCATCAGCAATATCAAAAAGTTGTCGTACCTCAGTTGATCGACATGACCTACAAAGTGCACCTCGGTCTGTTCGAAGAAGACGTCGTGCTCAAGCTCAAGACTTACAATTACAACGTGGTGATCGTTTACGAAAATTTCAAAGGCTCGACCCTGCAAACGAATCCGATCCTGGCCGAGCTAATCACACGTCCGGACACGCAACGGCGTCAGCATTTCGTTGTCCTGCTCAGTCACCGTTTCGCCACCAACGACGCGATGAGCGCATTCGTGCATAGCGTTGATCAAGTCATCAACATCACTGATCTCGCTAATCTCAAACCGATCCTTCGTCGCGGCGTCACTCAGCACCGCGAGCTTTACAACGCTTTCAACGAAATGCTCAAGAGCGTCCAATCGCTCTAAGTTTCGTTTCGATTGCTGCTAACCCGAGTCGCGCGCATACCAATCGACTTTGCGCGTCACATACATCACGATTGCGAGCACGATGAAGAGCGCGATTGCGCCCATGAGGAGCGCGTAATCCTGCTGCCGCAAAGTGATGTAGAGAAACGTGTAAACGCCGGCCAGACCAGCGCCGATCATCAACGTCCTGACTCCTCCGCCGAGGAAAAATCGGCAATACCAGGTGATCAGGATTGTCGATGCCGCCGCCGCGATCAGATACGCGAAACCGAAGCCGATAAATTCCGAGATCGAGAGCAGGAGCAAATAAAACAGGCAAAGCGCAGCACCGACCATCAGGTATTGGAACGGATGAATCTTCTGCCGCGCCGTGACCTCAAACAGGAAAAAAACGGTGAACACGAGCACGAGAAAGAGCACACCGTACTTGATCGAGCGCTCGACGTATCGGTACGCGTCCAGGATCGACAAGAACTGCGCACCGGAAAAGCGATCCCGAAACCGCGCTGGTGGTGAACCGTTCGTTTCCAATACGACTCGTCCACGCCTGCGGATAATTGCGACCGTAATAGGAAATTTTCCACTTCGCGGCGCTCCATCTTTCCATCAGCCGCCGGTATTTCCTTCACCGCTTTGAATTTGTATTGATACGGAATCCCGAGCACAGGACCAATCACGCTCCGCTCTTTTCCCCAGGATGAAGTGATATCGGCGACAGCTTCGTTGCGCCGCATCAACCGATCGTTCAAGACACCCGTGATCATCCCCAGCGGAATCAAAAGCAGAAGAACAAGTAGACCGACGCCGATTAGCTTGATGATGGTGCTGTAGCGCTTTCCAAAGGAAGGCTGCGATTTCGGTAACGGCGGCGGAGCTGTGGGTGGTGCTTCAGGCATAACTCGGAGGTTTAATCAGAATACGGAGTCGAAGCGAAAATCTTTCAGCTTACGAGAAAATAGTTTCGATCTGGGTCGTTGAATCCAAAGCCGACTCTGGCTGCATCTTAACCAGCGGAGGAACGTTCTCATGATCCAGGATTTCAAGTTTGCTTTCCGACAGCTTATCAAGGCGCCGGGATTCACGGCCGTGGCAGTATTGACGCTCGCGTTGGCGATCGGCGTTAACTCGGCGATTTTCGCGCTGATCAACGGCGTTGTGCTCCATCCAGTCGTGCCGCTCCGACCAAACGAAGTGGTCAACGTGTTCACCGCGAGACAGAACGCCAGCCACGATTACCGCCAGTTTTCTTACAACGAATATCGCGAGCTCCGCGAGAACGGAGGAGACGTTTTTGTCGATATTGCCGCGCTCGAGTTTGCCGTCGCCGGAATAGGTCGGGATCACGAGATGCGGCGAAGTTTCGCGTTCCTGACCTCGGAAAATTATTTTTCGCTGATGGGGACCAAGCCGTATCGCGGCCGGTTTTACACGGCTGAAGAATGCAAACCGAACGCGAACATCGCAGTCGTGGTCACCAGCTACGGTTTCTGGAAACGAATGGGCAGTCGAAGCGATTTCGTTGGCAGCACACTTCAGATCAACGGCCAGCCTTACACCGTGATCGGCATCGCCGCCGATGGATTTAGCGGCGCGAACGCATTGATCGCGCCGGATATTTGGGCGCCGATCGGCATTCGCTCTCAGCTCGGCTCGGCCTTTGGCGATTCTGAAACGATGCACGACCTGATGAATCCGAAGAATTACGCCTTCAATCTTACCGGCCGCATGCGTCCTGGATTGACGATCGAAATGGCGAAGTCACGCCTGCCGGTGCTGGCGCAGCGACTCAGCGCGATCCAACCACCTGACAGCGAAGGCGCACGCGAATTACAGATTCAAACGCCGTCGCGATTCAGTTTGAGCACGCAACCGGAGGACGACGGCCCGATTACGTTAATCGCGACGTTACTCACGGCCATGGCCGGCGCCGTCTTGCTCATCGCCTGTTTGAACCTTGCTAACATGTTGCTTGCGCGCGCCACCGCGCGGTCGAAGGAGATCGCCGTCCGGCTCGCGGTTGGCGCCTCACGATGGCGCATCGTAAGACAATTGCTCTGCGAAGGTTTTCTGCTCGCTCTGTGCGGCGGCGCGGTCGGACTGGTGCTCAGCGCTTGGTGCAACGATCTCCTTTTGCAGCAGCTGCGCAGTTTGCTCGCCTCGGTCAATTTTTCGTTTGTCGTGAAATTGCGGCCGGACACAACCGTGCTTGCAATCACATTCTTATTTTGTCTTCTCGCGACAATGCTCTTCAGTCTCGGACCGGCCGTAAAGTCGACCAAGGCCGATCTCGTCAATGATCTCAAACAACAGGTCGGCGAACCGGCGCGCGTTGGACGCTTCAGCCGCTTTTTCGCACCGCGACACATTTCGGTCATGGTCCAAATTGCGCTTTCGCTCATGTTACTCTTCGCCGCCGGCTTATTTTTCCGGGGCGCGCTCAAAGCAGCCGGGCTAAATCCGGGATTTGTTGCGGCCGGCGATCTGATCAGCGAGTTCGACTTCACCCTAGTTAAAAAAGAGCCCGTCGAATCGCGCCGCTTGATGTTTGCGATGGCAGAACGCGCACGCCAATTGCCCGGCGTCACCGCGTCCGCCATCGGCACAATGTTGCCCTATGCCGATTTCACCAATACGCGGCGGGTTCTTCGGACGAAAGACGCGATGCCTAACGACCCCAAAGCGCCGGACCCAAGTGTCAATTCGCTCTACACTGCCATCACACCCGGTTACTTCGATGCGCTCGGCGTGAAGCTGCTTCGCGGCCGCGATTTCACCCAAGCCGAGTGCGAGAGCAAAGAAGCTCGGCGCGTCGCCATCATCGACGAGGAAATGGCGAAAAAACTATTCCCGAATGAGGACGCGATAGGTCAACACGTTCGCTACACCCAGCCGCCAAAGGATGGCGCGCCTAATGACCTGGAAATCGTCGGCGTAGTCAGCAAACATCGGCACGACATCCAGAACGACTCCATTATTTGCCGGTTGTTTGTGCCTCTGGCGCAAGGTTACAACGGCCAAACTTATCTTCACGTTCGCCTCAACACCCAAGATCGACATGCGGTGGTCGCGATCATGCCGACGCTTAGGCAAGCGCTACGCGAGATCGATCCGGACCTCCCTCTGCTGCAGATGACGCCTTACGTCGATTTGATGGAGAAGTCCCCGAATCTTTGGATCGTTAAACTGGGCGCAATTCTTTTCGGCGCGTTTGGTTGCATCGCACTGTTGCTTGCGGTTGTCGGCGTTTATGGCGTGAAAGCTTACGCGGTCGCGTGTCGCACCCGGGAGATCGGCATCCGGATGGCTCTCGGGGCACATCGCAAAGACGTGTTTGCTTTGATCATGCGCCAGGGGGCGATGCAAACCGCGCTCGCCGTGTTCGTGGGACTTTTGCTTTCGTTGGCCGCGGGCCGAGTGCTTTCCCAGATCCTCTACGGGGTTAGTCCGGCCGATCCGTTCGCGCTGATCATTTCAAGTCTCATGCTCGCGGCCGCTGCATTGCTCGCTTGCTTTCTCCCCGCGCGCCGCGCCACCTACGTGAATCCGATTACTGCGCTGCGAACGGAATAAGTCTGCCGCCAGAGACAATGCCAGTTCCGCTCGGACCAGCAGCTACAACTTTGGAGAGGTGGCTGGGGGCGGAATCGAACCGCCGACACGTGGATTTTCAGTCCACTGCTCTGCCAACTGAGCTACCCAGCCGTTGAAACACGCTTCCCTGGAGCGTGGGTTGGTTACTTAAGCAGAAAACGTCCAACGCTCAACGCCCAACATCCAACGTTGAAATCAGAATTTTCGCGGCAGTTCCACCGCGCGCCGCAACAATTTTAAATAATGATCCCGTGAAATTTCGGTCGCGCCGAATTGTTGTAAATGCGGCGTGGTCCATTGTGTGTCGAGCAGCGCGAATTTGTGCGCGCACAAACGTTCGACCAAGGCGACCAGCGCGATCTTCGAGGCGTCGGTCACGCGATGAAACATCGATTCGCCAAAGAACGCGCCTCCGATAGCAACGCCGTAAAGCCCGCCAGCGAGCTTATTTTTGCTCCACGCTTCGACGGAATGCGCGTGGCCGAGTTCGTGCAAACGTTCGTAGCTTTCGACGATCTCGCGGTTGATCCAGGTGTCTTTGTGTTTGGCGCAAGCCCGAATCACTTCACCGAAGCGATTGTCGATCTTGATCTCGAAAACTTTTTTCCGGGCGACGCGTTTCAGCGCGTGCGGGATATGAAAACTCTCCAGCGGAATAATCGCGCGCGGATCGGGCGAAAACCAGGCAATCGAATCATCTTCCATCGCCATCGGGAAAACACCAAGTCGATAGCCTTGCAGCAAAAGCTCCGAGTCGATCATTCTTTCTCGATTGGAAATCGTTAACGCTCAATTTGCAATCAAGTCGTTGCTTTCTAAAATGAGCGGATGAGGCCCTGGTCGATCCTGCTTGTGATCGGATGCGCGGTGCTCGCGTGCGGCTGCGCCGATCCGCTCGAGCAACGGAGTGGTCAGGAAGTACAATCGCAGTTGCAACGCGGCGTTAGCGGCCAAGGACAAATCGTTCCCGAGCAACGCGAACCGGGCGATCCGGCAGCCGAACACGGCGTTCCGCAAACTCATCCGTAGCCACTGTGAAGACTTCCGCGCCGCCCAAACATTCGAAAATTCTTATCCTGGATTTCGGCTCGCAATACACCCAGGTCATCGCGCGTCGTATTCGCGAGCTCCAGGTCTATTCTGAAGTCGTTCCCTTCGATCTTCCGGCGGCTGAGATCAAAAAACTTAATCCGAATGGAATCATTCTCTCTGGCGGACCGGCGAGCGTTTACGACAAAGGTGCGCCGCAAATTGACAAGGAGATTTTTTCGTTAGGCATTCCCGTGCTCGGAATTTGTTACGGATTGATGCAGATGGCGCATCATCTCGGCGGCCAAGTCGTCTTCACCGGGCGGCGCGAGTACGGCGCGGGAATGTTGCACATCACCAATGGCTCGCAGTTATTCGATGGACTCGGCAATCAACTCGACGTCTGGAACAGTCACGGCGATGAAGTGACGGCCTTGCCGAAAGGTTTTCTCGCCGCCGGCCGGACGGAGAGTTCGGACTTTGCCGCGGTCGAAGATCGACAACGGAAGCTTTACGGATTGCAATTTCATCCCGAAGTCGCGCACACGCCGCGGGGCAAAGAGATTCTGCAAAATTTCGTCTACCACATCTGCCACTGCGCGATGGATTGGACGATGGGCTCGTTCATCGAAGAAGCCTGCGAGCGCGTGCGGCAACAGGTCGGCTACGAAAAGGTTGTCCTCGGTTTAAGTGGCGGGGTCGATTCGTCGGTCACGGCAGCATTGCTCCACAAAGCAATCGGCGATCAGCTCACCTGCATTTTCGTGAACAACGGTCTCTTGCGCGCGCGCGAAGAAGAAATTGTTCAACGCGTGTTCGGCGAAAATTTTCACGTGCGTTTGAAATATGTCGACGCGACCGAACGTTTCATGACCGCGCTCAAAGGCGTGACTGATCCGGAGCAGAAGCGAAAAATCATCGGCAACGAATTCATCGCCGTATTTCAACATGCGACCGAAGAGTTGCTGGCCAAAGATGGACAAAACAAGGCGCGCAAACATGGCGGCTACAAATTTCTCGCGCAGGGGACGCTTTACCCGGACGTGATTGAGAGCGTTTCAATCGGCGGGAACCCGGCGGCTGTGATCAAGAGTCATCACAACGTCGGCGGGTTGCCGGAAAAAATGCACTTCGAGCTGGTCGAACCGGTGCGGCAATTGTTCAAAGACGAAGTCCGCGAGGTCGGACTCCGGCTCGGTTTGCCGAAAGAAATTGTCTATCGGCAACCTTTCCCCGGCCCCGGACTTGCCGTGCGCATTCTCGGCGAAGTCACACCCGAGCGATTGTCGATCTTGCGCGAAGCCGACACCATCGTGCAGAGCGAAATGAAGGCGAGCGACTGGTATTATCGGGTCTGGCAATCGTTCGCGGTTTTGTTGCCCGTGCGCTCGGTCGGCGTGATGGGCGATCAGCGCACTTACGAAAACACGATCGTGCTTCGTATCGTCGAGAGCCAGGATGGAATGA
>JALYKJ010000276.1 GCA_030774845.1 Verrucomicrobiota bacterium | reverse complement strand
CGGCACGATTAATCCCGTGGCCGATCTTTGCCGGAAAGCGCGCGCAGTTGGCGCGGTAACTCTTGTTGATGCAGCGCAAAGTATTGGGCACATGCAGCTCAATGTTCAGGAGCTCGGCTGCGACTTTCTTGCTTTTTCCGGTCACAAAATGTGCGCGCCGACTGGAATCGGTGTTCTCTATGGCCGGTCGGAAATTCTTGAGGCAACGCCACCGTGGCATGGCGGTGGTGAAATGATTGTCAGCGTCACTTTGGAAAAAAGCACATTCAAAAAACCACCGCACCGCTTCGAGGCTGGCACACCAAACATCGCCGGCGCGATTGGGTTGGCGGCCGCGGTCGACTACCTCGAAGGAATCGGACGTGCCGAAATTTTTAAACACGATGTCGATCTTGTCGAGTATGCGTTGAAAGGAATGGCGGAGTTAGCGGGACTGCGCGTCCTCGGACCGTCGCGCGACCGCGGCGGAGTCATTAGCTTTGTGATGGACGCGGCGCATCCGCACGATCTGACCACGTTTGCCGATCAGTACGGCCTCGCCATGCGCGGCGGGCATCATTGCAACCAACCTCTTATGCGACGGTTCGGCGTAACCGGAACCACGCGCGCCAGCTTTTATTTTTACAACACCCGCGAGGAAATCGATTCAATGATCGACATCCTCCAGAAAGCCGTCCGTTTTTTCAAATGAACCCGGAACTCGGCGATCTCGAAGAACTTTACCAGGAGGTGATCCTCGACCATTCGCGGCGTCCGCGGAATTTTGGCGAGCTGCCTGATGCTGCCGTTCGGGTGCATGGCGATAATCCGGCGTGCGGCGACGAGATTTATCTCGGCGTGAAACTCGATGGCGACGGCGGGTTGGAGGACATCAAATTCACCGGTCACGGCTGCGCTATCAGTCAGGCATCCGCGTCATTGATGACGATGAAATTGAAAGGCAAGAGCCGCGACGAAGTCGAAGAAATGCTCCACGCATTTCACGATTTGGTAACGATCGGGAACAACGACGCGCCGAAAACGCTCGGCGACCTCCGCGTGATGCGCGGTGTTCGCAAATTTCCGCAACGCGTGAAATGCGCGATGCTCCCGTGGCGTGCAGTCGAGCAAGCATTGCGGCAAAGTGAAGGCGAAGCCACCGTTTCAACTGAGGAACCGGAATTTGCCTGAGTCATGCCGACGAACCTTCTGGGAACCGAATTGAAATGCTGTTGTCGCGACCCGATGACTGGATTTTTTCGTGACGGTTTTTGTCGAACCGGTCCGGAGGATGTCGGTCTGCACACTGTTTGTGTGAAAGTCACTCGCGAGTTTTTAGATTTTTCGGTGCTCGACGGCAACGATCTCGTCACGCCGGCTCCGGAATGGGGATTTCCCGGACTCAAACCCGGCGACAAATGGTGCGTCTGCGTCACGCGCTGGAAATCCGCGCTCGAACACAATCGCGCCGCGCCGGTCGACTTGGAAGCAACCCACGCTTCCGCCCTCGAATTCGTTACGCTGGAAGATCTAAAAGCGAACGCCCTCAAATAAGTGGCCTAAAAGCAGCTTCTCAGGCGATGCGTGTTACAGCCCCGCAGCGTAATTTGCCGTTGTCTCGTCGCTTTTGCGGCGAGCATGCTTTTCATCGCCCCATCCCAAGCGCAATCATGGCGGACGCGCGAAACTGTTTATCCGGCGCAGACGGCTGACGGCGTACCCCTGCAACCGTTCTCGTTCGATCGACAACCTGCGCGTCCGCAGGCGATTCAAGTCGCGTATTACACGCCGCGACCGACTCGCGACGCTGAACCGATCCAACGTGACGAATACGACTCTGAATCGACGACACCCGGATTCGATATCGGCGGTTCGCATCCGATGGTTCCCGGAAATCGCGCGGTGCTGCGGAATGGAATCGCTTACGCGCCGGCGAATGCGCCCGACACGGTCAAACATGCAATCTGGGCGATCAATTCCATTCGCAATCGCCCTTATGTTTGGGGCGGGGGACATGGATCGTTTCATGATTACGGTTACGATTGTTCCGGCACAGTTTCGTTCGCGCTTCATTATGCCGGCATGCTCGAGCAACCATTGCCTTCGAGCGATTTTCTTCGTTACGGCGAAAGTGGCCGCGGCCGCTGGTTTACGATTTACTCGCGGCACGGTCACGTGTTCGCGATGATCGCCGGTCTGCGTCTCGACACGACCGATTTGCGCTACGGCAGCGATGTTGGTCCGCGCTGGTACATCGACGGTCGCGACGCCTGGGGTTTTCAAGCGCGGCATCCGGCCGGGTTGTAAACGGTCGCGTTCGCAGCCAACATAACGGCAACTTGAAACTGCCGTTCAGTCTTTTCCTCGCGCTGCGTTATCTCAAACCGAAACGCACCTTTCTCTCCATCATCACCTTGATCTCGATCATCGGCGTTACGCTCGGCGTGACTGTGCTCATTCTCGTGATCTCGGTAATGACCGGTTTCGACCGCGAGCTGCGACAAAAGATAATCGATTTCGACGCGCACATTCTCGTGAAAAGCGAGGACGTGATGCGCGACTGGAGAACACTGCAGAAGAAGATCGACAACACACCGCACGTGGTCGCGACTGCGCCGTTCGTGCAAGGTCCGGTCATCGTCGAATTCCAAAACCAGCGCCTGGCGCCTGTGATGCGCGGAATCGACCCGATCCAGGAAGAAAAAGTGATTCCGATTCGCAAATTCATAAAGGAAGGTCAACTGGATCTCGATGGCGAATCGGCAGTGCTCGGGAGCGACCTCGCCCGCATCTTGCGTATTAACGTTGGCGACAAGCTGACCGTCTATTCGCCCGGAAATCTCGGACAAATTCTCGACGAGATTAAGAACCTCGAGAACGCGAAGGGCGCGGACGAAAAGAAAGCGCTCGATAAATTGCGCGAGGTTGTTCTGCCAAAAGATCTGACCGTCACCGGCATTTTCGAAACCGGCCGTTATCAATACGACTCCGAATTTGTGCTAGTGCCGATCTATATCGGACAGGAGCTTTATAATCTGGGCGATGCGCTGCACGGCATCACCGTTCGGACTGACGATCCCTACGGCGCAGATCGCGTAAAAGAATCAATGGCTCAATTTCTCGAGCCGCCGGTTTACGCCCAAACGTGGACCGAGATGAACCATCAGTTCTTCGAAGCTGTGCGCCTCGAACGCAACGTCATGTTCTTTTTACTCTTCTTTATCGTCGTGGTCGCGGCGTTCGGGATCATGAGCACGCTCATCACCGTCACCGTTCAGAAAAGGCGCGAGATTGGAATTGTGAAAGCGCTTGGCGCAAACATTTCCCAGATCATTTGGGTTTTTCTGGGGCAAGGGACCGTAGTCGGACTTTTCGGCACGCTCACTGGTTTGGGTCTCGGAATGACGCTGATTCGTTACCGCAACGAATTCAGTCACTGGCTCGCGTCGACGTTGCACATCGAAATTTTCCCGCGCGAGGTCTACCAATTTTCCCAGATCCCCGCGCAAGTCGTGCCGCAAGACGTCACGATCATTTGTGTCAGCGCGTTTTTGATTTGCTCAGTTGCTGCCCTGATTCCGGCGTACTTCGCGGCGCGACTCGATCCGGTGAAAGCGCTTCGCTACGAGTAATTCAAACTCTTCTTCTTCCGCTGACTTTCAATCTGCTCACAAAAACATCGACCGCGCGAAACGCGTAAGCGTAGCCGCCGACCCACTCGCTCTCGCGCGGGCCAGCAACGTTGAGAATGTCGATCTCGTTGTCGTAAACAAAAGAAACCATCAGCGGCGCAGCGTCTTCCGGCGAATATTTTGCCGCGTCGATTAATCGGTGCGGTTGTCGATCCTCAATGCAGCAACCCACGGTGTAGGCGGTCCCGCCTTCCAGTTCGTGAAAATAAATTACGATTGTTCCGTCTGAGTCCTGCACGTTACGCAACGTCCGCTCTTCGTTCCCGCCCTTCTTCAATTCGTTCAGCGGATAACGGTCCGGAATTTTGCCGGACTCATCGAGGCGGCCGGCCGGACACCATCCGCCGCACTTGATG
>JALYKJ010000275.1 GCA_030774845.1 Verrucomicrobiota bacterium | reverse complement strand
AGATCTCTTTGACCAAGCGCTCGTCCTCGGTCGAAATCGGCAGACCGGCCTTTTGGATTCGCTCGAGCAGCGAGGCGCGATATTTCTTCACGACTTCGGGATGCAGAGCGCGAATCTCTTTGATCTGTTTGCGCATCGCTTTCAGGTGCCGGATCAAATCCTTGGCGAGATGTTTGCCTTCGCGTTCGCGCATCTTGATTAGTTCGCTGAGCGCGGCACGTAACGCCCGCTCGATCGCCGGCCATGCTGCGTTCGAGTCGATTGTTTCCTCCGGAGCGCGCATCACGCCCGGCGCTTGCAAAATTGCGCCGATCGTAATTTCGCCGGGTGCATCCAGCTCTTTTTGCAATGCGCGCATCGCATCGTGATAAGAACGCGCCAGCTCGGTATCGAGCGCAAGTTTACACGGGACGCCGGAGCCGTTGTGATAACTGACGACGACATTGGTTCGGCCTCGCGAAATATTTTCGTTGATGGTCTGACGAATCTGCGGCTCAAGCGCGGCCAGATCGCGCGGCAGATTGATCACGATGTCGCTTTGCTTCCGATTTACGGAATTGAGCTCGACGCTGAACTTGGTGCCGTTGTGATCGGTCTCGCCGCGGCCGTATCCCGTCATCGATCTCATGACGTCGAATTTTCGTTCAATCCGAACGCGGCCGCCGCTGCATCGACATCTTTGTCGCCGCGGCCGGAACAATTGGCGATAATAATCTGTTCGCGCTTCATGTTGGGCGCGTTTTTGATGAGATAAGCAATCGCGTGTGCCGTCTCGAGCGCGGGAATGATTCCTTCAGTTTCGGAAAGAACCCGGAAGGCGTTGAGTGCTTCGTCATCAGTTGCGTAAGTATATTCCACGCGGCCAAGGTCGCGTAAGTAAGAATGTTCCGGTCCGACCGCGGCGTAATCGAGACCGGCGGACACCGAATGGGTCAATTCGATTTGCCCTTCTTCGTTGGCGAGCAGAAAAGTTTTCGTTCCTTGCAAGACGCCGAGGCGTCCGCCTTGAAAACGCGCCGCATGTTTACCGCTGCGAATGCCTTCGCCTCCGGCTTCGACGCCAATCATCCGAACATGTCGATCTTGCAGAAAAGGATGGAACAACCCGATGGCGTTGCTCCCGCCACCAACGCATGCGACCAGCAAATCCGGAAGGCGCTCTTCGCGCTCGAGAATTTGCCGACGCGCTTCGACGCCGATGACGCTTTGAAGATCGCGCACCATCATCGGGTAAGGATGCGAGCCGAGCACCGAGCCCAATATATAATGAGTCGTGCGCACGTTCGTCACCCAATCGCGCATCGCCTCGTTGATCGCTTCCTTGAGCGTGGCCTGGCCCGCGGTGACTGGAACAACTTTCGCGCCGAGAAATTTCATACGTGCGACGTTTAGCGCCTGCCGTTCCATATCAACCTTGCCCATGTAAATGACGCACTCGCAGCCGAACCGGGCCGCGACGGTGGCGGTGGCAACGCCGTGTTGACCGGCGCCGGTTTCGGCGATGATGCGGCGTTTGCCCATTCGTTGCGCGAGCAGGATCTGTCCGAGCGCGTTGTTGATTTTGTGCGCGCCGGTGTGGAGCAGGTCCTCGCGTTTTAGATAAATCTTCGCGCTCTCGAGTTTGCGCGTAAGTCGTTCGGCGAAATACAGAGGCGTCGGGCGACCGGCAAAATCGCGGAGCAAGATCGACAGTTCATCTTGAAACGTCTGATCCTTCTTCGCGCGATCGTATTCGGCGGCCAGTTCGTGCAGCGCCGACATGAGTGTCTCGGGCACAAACATCCCGCCGTACGACCCGAAATGGCCGCGCGTGTCAGGAACGGTTTCGGCAGTGGGCATAACCAGCAGAAACTTTCAACGGTCCGAGCCGGACTGGCAAACGCTCAGCGTCCAACGTTCAATCCCAGAAGCTCGTGAATCGCGCGCCGATGCGGTGATGGAATGGGAATGGACTGGAGTTTGCGGAATGGGAACCAGCGCTCGTGGCGATTACCGATCTTGTGCTTAGGTTGCTGAAATATCTGCAACGTGATCCGGTGATTCGTGAATGGAAAAATAGCTTTGTAGATCGCGCCGTTGTTTTTCGAGCTTCCGCTCAGTGGCGGCAAAATCCACATGCCACGCCAGCGATTGGGCGATTTTCCGAGCAACAACTTGTCGTTTCGAATGATGAACGAGTGTTTCTCGACGAATTGCTTTGTTCCAGGACGCGGTCGTTTGATTGGCAAAGACTCCGGGTTTTTGGCGCGACAGAATTTTTTGACCGGACAAATTCCGCATTTCGGTTTGCGTGGGAGACACACTAACGCACCGAGATCGAGCAGGGCTGAATTATACGTGGCTGAGGACTTTTTCGGAGCGAGAGAGGCGGCATAATTCCACAGCGCGTTCCGTCCGGCCGTCGAATCGATTGGAATTCGCAAATCGAAGAGACGCGATAAAACGCGGGAAGTATTTGCTTCGACAACGGGCACAGGCTGATCGAAAGCGAATGTGGCGACCGCGTGCGCGGTGTATTTGCCCAGACCAGGAAGTTGCTCCATTTGCTCGATCGACTGTGGAAATCGTCCACGATATCGATCTACCACGCGTTTTGCGGTCGAGTGAAGATTTGTTGCGCGCGCATAATAACCAAGGCCTTGCCAGGCGTGGAGCACTTCGGCCTCCGAGGCACG
>JALYKJ010000274.1 GCA_030774845.1 Verrucomicrobiota bacterium | reverse complement strand
GAAAATATCCGCCGAAACATTTGCGGTCGAAGCCAGCGATCATGCCAAAGCTTGGCGTCTCAGCCAGATCGAGCGGATATCCAATCGCAACCACCGGAGTGGCGATTTCGAGTCGGTCCGAGCTACCGATCGGCAGTGCCGGACTGGCCAAATCCACTTTTAACATGGCGATGCCGCTCCGGAGATCAGCCAGCAGCTGGCGCGCTGGATATTTTTTACCCTTAAACTCAACGGTGACGTTCTCGGCTTCGCCGCCCACCGAATAGGCGGTGTAAAGCGTGCCGGTTGGATCGACAAAAAACCCAGTCCCGGAAAGTTCACCGTGTTGATCAGTCGCTTCGATCTTGACTACGGCCTTGGCGGCGCGCTCAAAGACATCTTTGACTTCACGACTGATGGCGGTCGGTGATTCGGGCGTTGGCTGCGCGGAAAGCGACGCCGCTGCCGCCAAAAATGCGAGTTTCGCCAGCAAGCGAAGCCCTTGGGCTGAACTAGAATTTGAAAGTCGTCTCATAACTCACGGGCACGCTGTCGAGCACGTAACGAGGCGTGCCGCTCCGGTGAGTTTGGGCGCTTTCCGTAATATTGCGAAGCGACCGCGTGTTAAAGACCCGTGTCGCCACGGGCGATGCCAAAGTCCATTCCGGTTCAGTGCTGGCGGGTACGACCAACACTGGTCGATCTTTTGCCGCGACCATCGCCGGCTGTGGCGTCTGATAAATCCGCAGTGAAATAACTGCCGCGCAAACGAGCACGGCCGTGACCGCGGCTGGATAAGAAGTGAGAGTGGAGAGGTTGAAGGAGAATACGAAATCGCGCGCCCGATCGACACAGATTCGCCAAAGCGGTTGGCGCAGCAGTTCGTCGCGCTGCCGGCGATGGAATTCGTGCAGGAAATTTTCGAAGTATGCGTGCGGGGGCTGTTCGTAACGCTTCAGTCGAAGCAGCTTCGTTATTTCGTTGTCGTTAAATTCGTCCATTGGGCGCTGATCAGGTGACCGGATTCTTTCGAAACTCGTCTAGATAGTTTTGCAGTTGCCGGTTGGCGTAGAAAAGCCTGGAGCGTACCGTGCCTTCTGAAACACGCAAGATTTTACTGATTTCTGCGTGGGGCATCCCCTGAATATGGAACATGGTGACCACAGCTCTGTGTTCATCAGACAATTTCATCATCGCCTCGTTCAACCTTTTTTGCAGCTCGGAAAGGTCGGCCTCCCGCACCGGACTGCTGGAGGCGGTGGCGTCGATGAATTCCTTGTCGTTTTGAATGCTGGCATCGACATCGTCCAGGCTGAGCTGAAAACGCCGGCCGCGCTTTTTTAAAAAATTCAACGTCATGTTGACCGCGATCGAATGGATCCAGGTATAGAACGACGATTTGCCCCGAAACCCGCGGATCGCCTTGTACGCTTTAGAAAAAATGTCCTGCAAAAGGTCGTTCGTGTCCTCGTGGTTCGAGGTCATGTTGTAGACCAGGCCGTAGAGTCGCGGCGTGTATTTTACGACCAGCTGATCAAACGCGCCCGCGTCGCCTTCTTGCGTGCGCGCCACCAATTGCTGGTCTTCATCCTTCCGAGGCTCGTCCATCGCGTTTCTTTTAGACTTAACACCGGCATCCGGCCCGGACGACAACAAATCGGTCAGGCGTCGGGTCGGCGGTAACGCGATCGCGGGATTCATCTTCTTCAAGCCGCGCGATCAATCGCGCCGGTCGCGCATGGACATCAACCAAAGCAAGTTGCCGAGTGCGGCAATAAAGGCGGCGACGTAAGTAAGCGCGGCGGCGTTGAGCACGTTGTTCACCCCGGCGACTTCTTCACCCGGCTGAACGATGTGCATTTGTTGGAGAATAATTTTCGCGCGCCGCGAAGCATCGAATTCCACCGGCAACGTGATTAATTGGAAGATGGCAAGGATCAGATAACAATAAATTCCGAGCGTGATCAGGCCCGCGATGCGGAACCAAAAACCGCCGATGATGATGAATGGCAAAAGCTGCGAAGCGACTTGAGTGACCGGGACGATCGCCATACGTGCCTTGAGCGGCGCGTAGGCTTTCGCGTGTTGAATGGCATGCCCGGTCTCGTGGGCCGCGATCCCAAGAGCAGCTACCGAAGGTGTGTTGTAAACATTGCTCGAAAGGCAAAGCTCCTTCTTCGTCGGATCATAGTGGTCGCCGAGGAAATCGTTTGTCTCCACAACATCGACATCGTGGATCTGCGCGGCCTGCAAAATCTCGCGGGCGCACTCCGCCCCGGTGATGTTCGAGCTTGCCCGGACTTTTCCCCAGCGATTGAACGCACCGGTGACGCGAATCTGCGCCCAGATTCCAAGAATTGCCGGAACAATCAGGTAAAGAAAGAAGTGATGACCGCCGAAACCGATTGGATAGAACATTCCTGTGGTAATCTAGTTGCCTAAATTAGACGCTCAACTGCTCCGCGCGTTCAGATTTCCAGCTGTTTGGGAAATCGCGAGAGAATCTTGCAGCCGGTCTTCGTCACCACGACCACGTCTTCGTGCCGGACGCCGCCGAGGCCGGGATAATAAAGTCCCGGCTCGACCGTGAGCACTTGTCGATCTTTCAGGGTCACCTTTTGCAACCGCGGATATTCGTGGATCTCCAAGCCGAGCCCGTGACCGGTGCCGTGGAAAAACCCAACGTTCTTCCCTTTGCGAACTTCGGTCGGATATCCGCGCTTTTTGAAAAGCTGCTGGATCGCCTCGTGAATTTTCATTCCATCAATCCCGGCTTTGATTTCGCGCAGCGCGAGTTCCTGTCCATCCTTCACCGTTTCCCAGAGTTTGCGCTGCCCATCGCTGGCGCGCCCGCGAACAACCGTGCGGGTCATGTCGCCCCAATAGCCGGTCTTGGCGTCGCGCGGGAAAATATCCAGAATGATCAGCGAGTTCGCGTAGAGCGGACCGGAAC
>JALYKJ010000273.1 GCA_030774845.1 Verrucomicrobiota bacterium | reverse complement strand
CGATTATACCGATCTGGTTGAGTTGTCCGCTGATGCTGAAGGGAAAACTGTGTCGGTCGGTGGCGCATTTTTTGGAGCGACCCCGCGCATCGTGAGCGTCAACAGCCGACCGGTGGAAGCGCGACCGCATGGCGTCATTCTCGTTCTCGAAAACACCGACCGGCCGGGAATTGTCGGTCGTATCGGAACATTATTGGGCGAGCACGACGTAAACATCGCGACCATGTCGTTGAGTCGCAATCAAGCCGGCGGCACCGCGTTGACTATTTTGAATTTGGACAACGTGCCGGGCGACGAGCTGCTGCAAAAAATCCGGGCCAGCGGAGATATTCATTCCGCCCAAGTCATTCAATTGTGACCATGCTGAATTCAACCACGAATCGACACGAATAAACACGAATCCCAGACGACTTTCATTCAGTCAGCGAGCAACCCTCACCTCAATCCTCTTCCTGGCCAGGGAGAGGAAGTCGCGAAGCGGCAGGTGAGGGTCGAAGAAATTTTCTTAACCGTTAGCTTCCATTCGTCGCTAATTCTATGTCGATCTTAGCAGGAAATAATTCAAAGCCGTGGGTCGGTGCGATCGCGATCGTGACTGCGGCGGCAATTTTATATTTCCTGACTGCAGCACGCGACATTGTTGTCGGCGACACACCGGAGCTAATCACTGCCGCAGCAACATTAGGCGTCGCCCACGAACCGGGTTACCCGCTCTTTACCATGCTCGGCCATTTTTTCAGTGTGCTTCCGTTCGGGTCGATTCCGTTTCGGGTGAATCTTCTCTCAGCTGTCTGCGACGCTTTGACAGTCGGCGTTATTTACTTCGTCGCTCTCCATCTTACTCGATCTCGTCTCGCTGCCGCGCTAGCGGGATTGCTGCTGGCCGTAAATCGGACTTTCTGGACTTGGTCGCTCGCGGCCGAGGTGTTTCCCCTAAATAATTTCCTCGCGGCGGCACTAATTCTCTTGCTGGTGATGTGGCATAAGCAGCCCGAGCGCGCCGGCCTTTTGATTGCAGCATTTTTTGTCGCCGGCCTCGGACTCACAAATCATCAAACGATCGTGCTTCTGGCTCCATCGTTTTGCTTTGTTTTGTGGCAACGCCGCTCGATTTTATTCGCACGGCCTCGGCTTCTCGCGATCGGCATCGCTGCGTTTGTCATTGGACTGATCCCGTACGCTTATGTGCCGTGGGCATCGGCGCATCATCCTGCCCACAACTGGGGCAACGTTTCTTCACTTCGCGATCTGCTGGGTGTCATTTCGAGAAAAAGCTATGGGTCGACCCGACTCGTCACGACAGCTGGCTACACCGGTGGATCGCCATGGGCCAGACTCGCCGCGCTTGGCATTTCGTTCGGGCCGGTTACCGGATTGCTCATAATATCAGGAGCGATTCAGGCTTTTCAGCGTGCGCGTTGGTACTTTTGGTTCAGCCTGATCGCATTTACTTTCGCGGGTCTCTTTTTTATTTGGATCACCGGTCTGAATCTCGCAACCGCGCCATCCGCACTGTTCGTCTTGCAACGGTTCTTTCTCCTGCCACAGGTGGTGCTGGCCCCGTTGGCCGCGTTTGGCGTTCTCGCGCTCGCGCGATTTGTCTCGCGGTCCATAAACGCAGCGCCCTCGTTAGGGTTGCATATCGTTGCCGCAACGTGTCTCGCGGCGATCGCGGTTACCGTGGCGACAAACTATCGACGCATTGATCAAAGCCGAAATTTTATTGAACGTCGATTCGCCGAAGACGTATTCGCCACGATCGAGCGTAACTCCATTCTTCTAGCCAGAGGCGACATCGCCTTTGCGTTGCTGTATTTCCAACAAGTTGAGGGCGTTGAAAAAGAAACCGAGCTGGTCTTGCTGCCTCTTTTGGCTACCAAATGGTACATACGCCAACTACAGCAGGAACATCCGAATGTGATTACCCCGTTCGATCGCTACGATCCGGTCAATAACAATCTGAAAAAGTTCGTTGAGGCCAATAACCAGCGCACGATATGCATCGTGGGAACGATCGGAGATGAGGATCACAGCCTCGACAGCAGCTATTGGGCATATCAACGCGGGCTCCTTCTGATCGTTGAGCCGCGATCGAAAAATATTCCGCTCCAAGGGATGATTGAAGAAAACGCACGGCTGTTCAATCGATATCATCTGCCGGCCGCCAATTCGGTTCGCACGGGCACCTTTGAAAACGATATTCTCACTGCTTACGCATGGCCGGCATTCCGAATCGGCACTGATTGTGCGCGTGTCGGCTTAAGCCAGGAAGCGCGCCGCTGGTATGAGCGTGCTTTGGATATGAAGCCGAATTTCTCACAAGCGCGCGAAGCGCGGGCGCGACTGGAACATTGATTCGCATCGAGTAACTGTCATCTGTCATGGCAGTGCCGCGAAAAATCCAGATCGTTAGCGCTTTTGCGGCTCTCTATTTGATTTGGGGATCGACTTATCTTGGAATCCTGTTCGCCATTCAATCGATCCCGCCGTTTCTGATGGCGGGCGCGCGCTTTCTTCTCGCGGGCTTGATCATGTTCGCGATCGCCCGGACGCAAGGCCCGCTAAGATCGACATGGGCGGAGTGGCGGACGGCGTTGATTGTCGGTGCGTGTTTGTTGTTAGGCGGAAACGGTGGAGTGACGATTTCCGAGAAATTCATCGAATCCGGTCTCGCTAGTTTGATTGTAGCGACTGTGCCGATTTACATCACGCTCCTCGGTTGGTTGGTCGGTATGACTCCACGGCCGCAACCGATCGCCTGGCTCGGATTGGCTGGCGGATTTTTAGGCGTCGCGCTGCTGCTCGGCCCAGCCCTGCGATTTTCAGGCGGTAGTCATCCTGCAATTGGGATGTGGATTTTACTCGTTGGGTCCTTCCTTTGGTCGGCTGGTTCGCTTTACTCGCGCACGGCGAAACATGCGGCATCGCCGTTTCTCGGCGCCGCGGAGCAAATGTTTTGCGGCGGTCTGCTTTTGATTCTCGTCGGATTGTTCGCGGGCGAAGCTAAGAATTTTCACCCGGAAAACATTTCGGCGCTATCGTTGGGCGCGTTCGTTTATCTGGTGCTAGTCGGCGCGATCGTTGGTTATACCGCGTACTTTTGGCTGCTACGCCATTGCGATCCGGCAAAGGTAGCGACTTACGCTTACGTGAATCCAATCGTCGCGGTGTTGCTGGGCGCGTTGTTCGCACACGAAACGGTAACTTTGCGCACATTGCTCGCCGCGGCACTAATCATCGGTTCGGTCGCCCTGATCATCACGATGCAACAACTTAAAACGAGAGCGCTACCGCCGATTACGGCTGCGATCGAGCCCGAGTGCGCGCGATGAAGTCTTTCCGGGGAGCGCACGCGCCTCGCGTGCTGCGATTGGCGCTATCGCCAATCGCTAGTGCTGGCCTGTCTGGAGATTTCGGCAAGAGCATTTTTCGGCGGCTTGGAAGCCGCCGTTCCTTCAGTTTTAATTCGGCATGACCCGCGATCAACAAGATCGACAGGAAACCGTCGAAGTGGTGAAGCGCAATTGGCGCGCGGAAGTGGAAACGGCCCAAGTGTATCGCGAGCTCGCTTCGCGCGAAACCGACGAAAAGCGAAAAGGCATTTTAAATCGCATGGCTGAGGCGGAGGAACGTCACGCGCAACGCTGGGCAAAAAAACTCGCGGACCTCGGTGAACCAATTCCGACAATTCCGGACTCGTTAGGCCGGCGATTGCAACGGTGGTTGAACCGCGCGCTTGGAACTGAAATCGCGATTCGCCGAATGGAAGCAGCCGAAGAAAAACACGAAGCTGCATTTCGCGATCAGCGTGAGCGCGTTCTCGCCGGCGAACACGACGTGAAAGATTTTCTCCGCGAGAGCGCAGTCGAAGAAAAGGCCCACGCGCGCGCGCTCCAGATGATGGTACCGCAACTCGGGCCGCGCACCGTGCTCGACACTATTTTGAAACGCGAACGCTGGCATGGGCGCGGCGGCAGTTGGGTGGCGGATGCAATCTACGGCGTGAACGACGGACTCGGCGCCGTGTTCGGAATTGTTTCCGGCGTCGCCGGTGCGACCAACAACCAACAACATTACGTTTTGATTTCCGGTCTCGCCGGAATGCTGGCGTCGTCGTTATCGATGGGCGCGGGCGCCTATCTGGCGGTGAAAAGCGAGCGCGAAGTTTACGAAGCGGAGATCGCGCGCGAAAAAACCGAAGTCGAAGAAAATCCCGAGGAAGAGATCGAAGAGATGTCGCTCTTCTATCAGTTGCAAGGATTCAACGCCGAGGAAGCGCAGAAAATGGCAGAGCGGCTGGCCGAGCAGCCGGAGCAAATGGTGCAAGCAATGGCGCAAAGCGAGCTCGGACTTTCCCAACAACACTTCGGAAAACCGTGGACCTCGGCATTTTCAGCCGCCCTCTCCACGGCAATCGGGGCTTTCATTCCGATCATTCCTTTCTTTTTTATGACGGGCGTTCCGGCCGTCGTCGCCGCGTTCCTCATCAGCATCATCGCGCATTTTGCCGTCGGCGCATTGAAATCACTCATCACCATTCGCTCCTGGTGGGCGTCCGGGTTTGAAATGACAATGGTCGGCGTAATCGAGGCGGCCGTGACTTACGGCCTCGGTCTGGCATTCGGGGCGATCAACTAAGATCGACCCGTCTTCGCCAACCAGCGTTCGCCTAAAGCTACGGCGGGTCGAGAGGCTACGACGTGGCAAGCAATCGCACAGAGCACGTTCGCGTTTGCGCCCGTTGCATATCGAAAAGGAACAGGCATCTTGCTGGTTCCTTCTCTTAATATCATGCGCCTACAAATCCTTTTCTTCGCCATAGCCGCCGCGTTGGCTGGCTCGACATCGCTTGCACAAGATCAAACCAAACCAACGCTCGATGAGTTGGTCGCGAAAAATATCGAAGCTAAAGGGGGCGCGGACGCGTTGCGCGCTCTGCAGTCGCTTAAACTTACCGGTAAACTGCTCGTGAATCAGGGACAGATTCAGTTGACCCATATTCAGATCAAGAAACGGCCGGGCGAAGTCCGCACGGATGAAACCTTGCAGGGCATGACCGCCGTCGAAGCCTACGACGGCAAAGATGGGTGGAGGATTTCGCCGTTCCAAGGCCGCAAAGACCCGGAAAAAATGACGGCTGATGATGTGAAGCCGCTGATTGAAGATGCCGAAATCGATGGGCCGCTGGTGGATTGGAAGGCAAAAGAGAGCACCCTGGAGTATCTCGGGCGGGAAGATGTCGATGGAACATCGGCCTACAAAGTCAAAGTGGTGCGCAAGAACGGCGACGTGAATTTTGTCTTCCTCGATCCTGACCACTTTCTCGAAATTCGAATTCTAACTCAACGGATTCGACACGGTGCCCAGGAGGAAGTCGAAGAGGACGTGGGCGATTACGAAAAAATTGGCGGCGTGTTCGTTCCATTTTCGATCGAAGCCGGGCGCAAAGGCGATCCGGACAAACAAAAAATCGTCATCGAAAAAGCAGAGGCCAATGTGCCCGTCGAAGACGCGGCCTTTCATTTTCCGGCATCGGCTTCCAAATAACTCTTTTCAATCATGCGCTCATTAAAATTTTTCATTGCAAGTTTCTATCGGCGACTCCCCTCACCCCAAACGGGGAGAGGCGGCCCCTTCTCCCCGTGGGAGAAGGTGAGGATGAGGGCAGTGCCGATATTAATCGGCGCGATTTGTTTTACCGCGGGGAATTCGCGCGCGGAGGAGACTCAATTTAATTCCGCGACCATTTCCGGTTTGGGCGCGCGCAACATTGGCTCGGCCGCGATGAGCGGACGCATCTCGGCCATCGCCGGAACGCGGGAACCTTCGGGGAAGATTACGCTTTTCGTCGGAGCAGCGAGCGGCGGCGTCTGGAAATCAGACGACGGCGGAACGCGGTATCGCCCGGTTTTTGACGAACAGTCCGTTCAATCCATCGGCGCGATCGCGATCGATCCGAGCAACAGCAAGAATGTCTGGGTCGGAACGGGCGAGTCGTGGACGCGTAACAGCGTCT
>JALYKJ010000272.1 GCA_030774845.1 Verrucomicrobiota bacterium | reverse complement strand
GACGATGGTGCCGTAGTTGTAGCCGGGAGTGTCGACCCCGGCCGGCTCTGCGCGAAACTGGCACTCCCTCCCGGCGGGGTCATCGCCCCGGCTACAACAGGAGGCGCCGAAGGCACGAAAAGCCGGTCCGAGCGCGTTGTCGCAAACCGTGCGTGCCCACGTAAAATAACCGCTCTGGACTCGGACGACTTCACGGCTTCAACCATCCCGCCCGGGAGCGTGCCGACATTTCGCTTCGACGGGCTCAAGAACACAATATCGTGGGTTCACTCGTCGCCCGGCCCCAAAATCTAGCGGGTGCGCCCGCCGCGATCCCACGAGATAATTAGTTGTCGGAACGCCTCTTTTTGCCTATGTTCCTCAGTCGCGGGCCGCCCGCGCTTTCTATGCTACAAGCCAAAGACGAAACCGACATTTCCAGCTCACTCCAAGAACGCCCCGCCGGCATCAGCGAAAGCCAAAAATACAACGCCGCCCAGATCGACAAACTCGAGGGTCTCGAAGCGGTCCGGAAACGCCCCGGCATGTATATCGGCGATCCGGACGAGCGCGGTCTGCACCACATGGTGTTTGAAGTTCTCGACAATTCGATCGACGAACATCTCGCCGGATTTTGCGACAAGATCGATGTAAACGTTCACGTCGATGGCAGTGTTTCGGTTCGCGACAATGGCCGCGGTATTCCGGTCGATATTCATCCGAAATGGAAAATGCCGGCCGTCGAGCTGGTACTGACTAATCTGCACGCCGGCGGAAAGTTCGGGCAAGGCGCTTACAAATATTCCGGCGGTCTGCACGGTGTCGGTGCAAAGTGCACCAACGCGCTTTCGGAATGGTTCAAGGTAGAAGTTTCGCGCGACGGGAAGGTCTACCACATGGCCTTTGCCCAGGGAAAAACGACGAAAAAGCTGGAGGTCATCGGAGAGGTTAAGAGCAAGAAGGTGACCGGCACACTGATCACGTTCCTGCCTGATCCGACGATCTTCACGATCACCACAGAATTTAAGTTTGAGCGGTTGGCGACGCGGCTGCGTGAGCTCGCATTTCTAAATCCCGGCCTCGAAATCAATTTGACCGATGAGCGCGCCGATTCGCCAAAAAAAGAAACATTTCTCTACAAACACGGCATCGAAGAATTCGTAAAGCAACTCGGCGAAAACAAACAAGTGCTGCACCCGAAGCCGATCGTGATTTCGCGTCAGCGCGACGAAGTGTTTGTCGATGTTGTCTTGCAATACAACGACAGTTACAACGACCAGATTTTGCCATTCGCCAATTCGATTCCGAACCCGGACGGCGGCACGCATCTCACTGGATTTCGCACAGCGTTAACCAAAGCGGTCAATCAATACGCGAAGCAGAATCAGCTCCTGAAAGAAAAGGACCCGTCGATTTCCGGCGATGATGTGCGCGAAGGATTGATTTGCGTCCTGAGCATCAAATTGCCGAATCCGCGGTTCGAATCGCAAACCAAGGTCAAACTCGTGAACACCGAGATCGACGGGATCGTCAACTCGGCGGTTTACGAAGGTTTGATGACCTTTTTCGACAAGAATCCGCCGACCGCGCGTCGCATCTTCGAAAAGATCCTCACAGCCGCGCGGGCGCGCGAAGCTGCGCGCAAAGCGCGCGAGACCATTCGTAAAGGCGCGCTCACCGGCGGCGGACTACCGGGGAAACTGGCCGACTGCTCGGAGCGTGATCCAGAATTGACCGAACTCTACATCGTCGAGGGCGATTCGGCCGGTGGTTCCGCCAAACAAGGACGCGACCGACGCTATCAGGCCATCCTGCCGATCCGCGGCAAACTGATCAACGTCGAGAAGGCGCGCGAAGATCAGTTTCTCAAGAACACCGAGATCCAATCGATGATCACCGCGATCGGCACTGGAATCGGCAAACCGAAAGAAGATAGCAACGGCAAAGACGAAGGCCGCTTCGACATGTCGAAGTTGCGTTATGGCCGCATCATCATCATGACTGATGCGGACGTGGACGGTTCGCATATTCGCACGCTGCTTCTCACGTTTTTCTTCCGGCAGATGACCGATCTCGTTCGGGCCGGCAAAATTTACATCGCGCAACCGCCGCTCTACCAAATCAAACGCAAGAAGCGCGAAGAATACGTCGATGACGATGTGCAGTTGAACAAAATCTTGATCTCGCTCGGCGCGGAAGACGTGAAGTTGAAAAATCTGGCCGACGAAAAAGAAGTCACTGCCGCGCAATTGAAAGACATTCTCGAATCGCTCGAGAAATTGGCGAAGCTAAGCGAAGTGGTGCGGCGCCACGGCGGCGATTTCGAGGCTTATCTGGAGAAGCGCAATTCCAAGTCCGGCAAGCTGCCCGCGTATCTCGTAAAAGTCCGAGAGGGAAATGACGAGACCGTCCACTATTTTCACGACGAGAAAGCGGTCCGAAAATTTCACGAAGCAAATCTCGATCTTAATTTGTTCGACACCCAGATGGAGCAGGAATTGTTGTCGCTGGGCGATACTCAGGCGCCGACGGCGAAAACCAACGGCGTCCGTCGCCGCGCGAAACTGGTCGAGCTCCACGAATC
>JALYKJ010000271.1 GCA_030774845.1 Verrucomicrobiota bacterium | reverse complement strand
CCCTCGAGAGGGAGAGGATTGAGGTGAGGGTCGAGTTACGCGCCTTTCGAAAATCATTTCGCTTTTCGTTTGTGAATGAGAAGTTTGTTCCCGTCCGGGTCACGGAACTGCGCCATCCAGCAAACAGGCGTTTCTGTTTTCTCCATGTCGAACGTGACACCGCGCGACTTTAATTTCGCGTAGGTTCCGTCGAAATCGCCCACTTCAAACGCGACCGTCGTTCCGTCGCGCGATGGCTGCCACGCTGGATGACAACCAACACCGATCGTAAGCGGCCCGATGTCGTACTCGACCCACGCGCCTTCCATTGCGGTGTGGGTCGGTTTTAGCTCGAGGGTTTCCTGATAAAATTTTCGCGCGCGTTCTTTGTCAGAAACGGCGATGGCGACAAATGCGACTTCCTTGATCATGGGCATGGCTCCTTTTCGTTCTCAGGTTTCAATTTGTGGATAATCAATTTGTTGCCGTCCGGATCCTGCACCACCGCCATGTGGCAACACGGACTCTCGAACGGCTCGGCCGCGAACGGCACTTGTCGATCTTTCAATCGCGTGATCGCTTCATCAAAATTCTCCATTTCAATCGCGACGCTCGTTCCGTCGGCTGATGGTTTCCATTGGTTCCCGACACTCCCAATCGCGAGCGTGTCGTCGCCGATCGCATACTCGACCCATTTCCCGCGGCCCATTTCGTCAGATGTTTTCAATCCGAGAACGCCTTCATAAAACTCGCGTGCTCGTTTCATGTCGGTCACCGGAATTCCGATAAATGCGATCGATTTAATCTTCACGGGTAATCGCCTCGTGCTTGAGCCAATCGGCAAGTAACCCTGTTACTTTCGAATCGAATGGCGCGCTCTTTCCTTTGAACGCGTCGGCAAAATTCAAATAATGCTGAAAGGTGTGGCCCATTTGCGGGACTTCATATGAAAACGCCAGCTGTCGATTTGTGTTAACGTAGGACGCGATCAAACGGGCGTCTTCCGGGCTCATGATCCAGTCGAACGCGCCGCGCAACGCATAGGTGGAAACTTTCACACTCGACCACGCCGCGGCGAGATTTAACTGTTGAAGTTGCTGGTAAAATGCCAGGGGGCGTCCATACAAATGCGCGTGATCTTTGCCCTCCGGCCATAATTCTTCCAATTGAGGCTGTTCCTTTAGAATCGCACCGATTGTTCTTTCTTTGATCAACCATTCATAATAAAGCGTCGCGGCGTTTTTCATCCGCTCACTCACTTCCGCCGGGGATTTGCCCATTAATCCAAAACGGCGTCGCTCAATCTCGAGCATGTGCTCGAACCAAGTCTTGGCCCAACCGCCAACCGAAATGTATCCGCGCACCTGGCTTCGTTCGGCCTCCGATTCCGGAACCAGGGGCGCGAACCCGCCACCGTTGCTGATGCCGAGAATGTAAACACGATTCGAATCGATGAAGTCGTAATTCTTTAACGCGCCAAAGGCTGCCCGGTAACCGGCAAGTTCCGATTCGAAATCCGTTTCAGCACAAACGCCTTCACTGTCGCCGACTCCTTGCTTATCCACACGAAACAGGCTGAAGTCCGGGAGTTGCGCGAGTCCCCGAAACACCAACCCGCTGGCATCCTTGGTGTCGGCGGGCGCTTCCATTGAGTCGCAGCTCAGCCAGCCCGCCACAAAAATCACCGGCAATTTCTTTTTTGCCTCGCGCGGCCTGGTGATGATCGTCCGCAGTCGCTCGCCACGCGGTGTCGCAACGAAATCGTAAATCACATCGACATTCGGATAACTTTCGCGCGCAGCTTTCGTTTTCCGCGGAAGATCCGCGGCTGAAACGGCGGAGGCAATTACCAGAAGGGCAATTGTCGATCTAAGTTTCATTTAGATTTCGCAGCAGCCACAGCTTTTTTGCGCGGCATCCGCGAGATCATCAGCCGTGATTAGTTCGACGCCGCTTTCTGTGAGCAGTTGTTTTCCCTTCTCGACGTTCGTTCCCTCCAGCCTGACGACCACCGGAACCGAAAGCTTTACCGTTTTCGCCGCATTAATAATTCCCTGCGCGATCACGTCCACTTTCATGATCCCGCCGAAAATGTTTACCAGGATTGCTTTTACATTTTTGTCCGCGATCAGAATCTTGAACGCTTCCGTCACCTGCTCTTCAGTTGCGCCGCCCCCGACATCGAGAAAGTTCGCCGGACTCCCGCCATAAAACTTGATGATGTCCATCGTCGCCATCGCCAGGCCCGCGCCATTGACCAGGCAGGCGATGTTTCCGTCGAGCCCGATGTAATTGAGTCCGTGCTTCGACGCTTCGACTTCGCGGGGATCTTCCTCCGTAATGTCACGCATCGCTGCGATCTCCGGATGTCGATAAAGCGCGTTGTCATCGAAATTGAATTTTGCATCGAGCGCGAGGACGTCGCCCTTCTTGGTCACGACCAGTGGATTGATCTCGACCATCGAGCAATCGCAGCCGACGAACGTTCGATACAAACCGTCGAACAATTTCGTGGCGGATTTTGTTTGCGATTGCTCGAATCCCAGCTGCTTTGCCAGTTTACGCGTTTGAAATGGTTGCAGGCCAGCAAGCGGGTCGATTGGTTCGCGAATAATTTTCTCCGGTGATTTCGCCGCGACGGTCTCAATTTCGACACCGCCTTCGGTGCTGGCCACGATCAGCGGCGCGGCGGTGGCGCGATCGAGCAGGACCGCAAAATAAATTTCGCGCGCGATCTCGACCGATTCACCGACCAGAACTTTGTGCACGACGCGACCAGCGGGTCCGGTTTGATGCGTCACTAAAGTTTGGCCGAGCATTTTATCCGCAACTTCGCGCGCTTCCGCCGGCGATTTGACGACGTGGACGCCGCCTTTGAATCCATTTTTGAAAGTTCCCTTTCCTCGCCCCCCGGCGTGGATCTGCGCTTTGACCACAAGTCCGTCATTCGGACGGACTCGTCCTGTGGCGAGATCGACATCTCCCAGTTCGCGCGCGATTGCTTCAGCCTTCTCCGGCGTCGACGCAACTTTTCCACGCGTTGTGGCGACGCCAAATTTTTGCAGCAATTCGTTGGCTTGATACTCGTGGATATTCATTCGCGCGTCAGCGAGCAAAGCCTTGAAATGTGCGGACGGCAATCGAAATTCGGTGCGCATGGCCGCGCCTGATCAGACCGCAGCAAAGATCGACAAAGCGATCGCAAGCAAGCAGCTGCTGCCATCGGCGGCGAGAAACATGCGCGCCTTACTGACCGGTGCGCCGGTCGATCTTTACTCACGCGTCGTCGATGAACTTGTCGCCCGCGAAGAGTGGGACGAGCTGAACGACCGCTTCTATAAAACTCTCGAGTTCGGGACCGGCGGGTTGCGCGGGCGCACCATTGGAAAAATCGTGACCAAAGCCGAGCGCGGCAACGCCGGGTCTAACGAACGTCCGCAATTTCCCTGCGTGGGCACGAACGCAATGAACTTCGCAAATGTGAATCGGGCCACGCAGGGACTGGTCGCTTACGCGAAAGAGTGGCACGCGAAAAATAAAATCGAAACGCGGCCGAAAATCGTGATCGCGCACGACACGCGATTTTTCTCGAATGAATTCACCGAGCTGACGGCGAAGGTGGCCATGGAAAATGGATGCGATGCTTACATCTTCGACGGACCGCGTTCTACGCCGGAATTGTCGTTCGCCGTTCGGCACTTGAACGCAACCGCCGGCATTGTGATCACCGCCAGTCACAATCCGCCGCATGACAATGGCTATAAAGTTTACTTCGCGGACGGCGCACAAGTGATTGAACCGCACGCGAACGGAATTATTGAAAAAGTAAACGCGATCAAAAGTGAGAGCTATGAAC
>JALYKJ010000270.1 GCA_030774845.1 Verrucomicrobiota bacterium | reverse complement strand
CCCTTTTCGACGAATTCGCCTTAACGAGCATTCGTCACAAACCCGGCGGAATACGCTGGGTTTTTTAATTAAGATTCGGAGCTGACCCCTAAACTGGTTCCCACTCTGACGCAAATTTTTGTTTCAGAAATATTTACGGCTCATTCGGGAGAAACGAATTTGCCCTTGCGAGCTGGCATCTTCCCTGCAATAAAACCTTGGCGTGCGACGCGTTATCGCCATTTTATCTGCGGCAGGATTCACCTTTGCCGTCTCATGCCTTCGAGCTGAAGGCCTGCAAGAATCGACCAAGAAGTTTGTTTACAAAGACGCATCCGGTCGAGTTACGTCCGTTCAGATCATTCGCCATTATTGGAAAAAGCCGATTGTTCATCCCTTTGCCAAAATCGACCCGCGGCTCGACCCGAAACTGGCGCGCGCCGCGTCGCTCGCTCAAGAACGCGCGCATGCGGATTCGCAAGCGCATTGCTGGCACTATGTGAAAACAGCGCTCGTCGCAGCTGGCGTGATCAATTCTTATCCGAAGACTGCTTACGCAGCCGAAGCCAGGATGAGCTAATGCGGAGCTACGGTTTCAAACGATTGCCGATTCACGATCCATACGCGGCGCCGATCGGCGCGGTCCTCGTTTATGGCAATAAAACTCGCGGTCACGTTGAGATCCGAACCAAGGATGGATTTGTGAGCGATTATCAGAGCAAGTATCGCTGCTTTTATCCGCTCATCGCGGTTTACGGAAAATTTGGGTCCTGACAATCTCGACTCAGGCGTAAACAAGGAGATCGATCTCCTCCGGAAGCGAATTGGAAACTTCGCGGATCACATTGCCGCGAAGGAGATTGATCAACGCGTTTCGCTGCGGCGCGCCCAGAATAAGACGAGACGCTCCGAGTGTCGCGGCAATATCGACAATCGTCTCGGCGGCAGACGGACTGACGGCATAGGCAAATAGCGGTGGCTGATCCCCCGCCTTTTGCTTGGCCTCATTGAAAATTCGGCTCGCTTCTTCGTCATCCTGCCATTTACGTCTGGCATCCTGCTCAGTCATGAACGCCTGCTCGCGGACAAAAAGCAGATAGAGACGCGATCCGGTTTTGCGCGCTTCACGCAAGGCAAAGTCGAGCGTGCGGCCTGTGCCGCGAATCGCACATAGGATTGCTTCGCCGCCAATTGCTGGCACTGCCAAGGGTTCGCGGGCTGGCGGTGCAGCATCGAAATCCACTGGCTCCGGCGCGAGCTCGGGTTTGGCTTCCTTTTTCATTCGGCGTTCCAGAACCAGCCCTCGAAGAATCAAACCGATAACAAGAATCGTGATGGCGAAGTAGCGCGCGTTCGGTTTGTCGATAAGCAACGAGATTTCAATCGCCGCCATGACGATGAACGTGGCGAACATCAGGGTGCGCTCCCAAGTTTTGATCGATAATTTCCGATCCGTCGCCGTGGCGCCCAAATTCGTGGCGATCGCGCCGACGACGCCGACGGCGTAAAGATCGGCCAGACCAGCCATGTCTTTGACGAGAACCACAAGCAGCATCGGGACGATTGTGGCAAGCGCGAGGCCGAGACTGGGCACTCCCCATTTGTTCAAGCGCTGGAAAATCGCCGGCATCTCACGATCACGCGACATGAGAAATTGGATCATGATTAGATCGACAATCGCGGTGTTCACGGCCGAGAGCAGCAGCAGGCCGAAGACGATGCTGACAACGAACCCAAAGAGATGACCCAGTGCCGGACCAAATGCGCCGCCCACGAACACTTCGCCCATGTAGCGTAGCATGTAATCGCGAACACCCTCGGCGTGAGGCGCGTTGACGTCGCCATTGACGATTTGCAAACCGCCGAGTGCGTGCATGGCGAGACCGAGCAGCGCGGTAAAGATGCAGACTTCAAACATCACCCACAAAATTGCGGGCGTAGAAGTTTTAACCACCGATGGACGCTCGTAGGTGCTGCCGGGATCGAGTTTCATCACGCCGGTGGCGTTGGCAATGGCTTCGACGCCAGAAAGCGCCAGCACGATGCCAACAAAGCCGGCCCAACTTTGCCAGAAACCACCGTGCAATGGCTGCAAATGTCCAATCGCCTCGCCCATGTGGGGCAGACTGAAAAGTCCCAGCACGACAACAACAATCGCTGTTGGAACCGAGACTAAAAAAGCGAGGCCGCCGGTATGTCGCGGTCCGAGAATATTAAGTAATCCAATGGTGAGAATTGCCGCGGCCGCAAATTTTTCGGGATGCGGTACGCCGAGATATTGAAACGCCGACAGTGCACTAATCGCCGCCGTCACCAAATAATCGGCGATAAGCAGAAATGCGCCGACGATGGAAATGACCTCGCTGCGATGACGTACGCTAGCGTAGACACCGCCGCCATCCGGATACAGGCGACAGATCACCATGTAATTCAGGCCGACCAGCGCGGTGAGCACGCACATCGCGGCGATCAGCCAGAACGAAGCGTAACCAGCCACCGCGAACGCGAGCCCGATCACGTAGGCTTTACTCGTCCCCCAATCGCCGTACAAAATCGCGGCCGCGCGCTTCCAATCCACATTGCGCGGTCGCTTAACGTTGGTTGGTATCAATTAATTCGACTCAACAAGGCCGTCTCGCGCGACGAGGCGACCCACTTCAAGCGGAGTCGGATTTACGACATCCCTTGCACTTTAATGATGCTGACGAGGTTAGCTGTCGGGCTGGAGCCATTAAATGCTCTCGATGCCGCGCATCGTTCGCCCCGATCCGGCTGCGTTCACGCAGTGGAAGTTGGGTCCCCCGCTGGCCCGATCCGGTCGAGCCATTAAGCGTAACAAAGAACTGAGCGTAACTTTCGGATTTCCGCCCTAACGAGTCAAGTCGGGCGCGATATTACACTGTCGATCTACGTTATTAATATAGAGCTCTCATAATATGAACCTTTCTCGCCCCGGCTGCGGCGCGGCCGAACAAAGCGCTTGTCAGGTGCGGCCGCCGATGAACAGTCACTCCACGCCAAATGGCAGATTTAATCGTTACTGAGAGCGGCGTGGTCCATCGTCCGCGTAACGTAGATTGGAAACGCGCCGCCGCACTGCTTTATGGCGACTGGGGCACGAGCAAGGCCTACGTGATCGGTCTGGCGTTTTTGGCCGCCGGTTTTTCGTCACTGCCGATCATTCTCGCGGTCTGCGCGCTGACTGGTTTGGTCGGGATCAACTACATCGTGATCTGCCGCCATTTTCCCGATGGCGGCGGCGTTTATTCAGCCGCGCGCTCGCAAGGGCGATTGCTCGCTGTTGTTGGCGCGCTCCTTTTGCTGGCCGATCTGACCGTGACGGCTGCGCTCAGCGGCTGGTCCGCTTTAACCTACATCACGTCCGGCGCGGAACACATCGCCTGGATCAAGCTTCTTCGCGACCACATCGCTCTCACGACTATCGGCGTGCTGTTGATCATGGGCGTGATCAATTATTTCGGCCCGAAACATTCCGGCAGTCTCGCGGTCGCGCTCGCGGTGCCAACGCTCATCGTCGTCATCGTTTTAATCGCAATCAGCGCGCCGCATCTGACTACACACTTCCTCCAACCGCGCCAGGAAAGTCTGGGCACGCTATGGGTCCAATTTGTTGGCGTCATTCTCGCGCTGTCCGGCGCCGAATCGATTGCCAACGTCACCGGCGTGATGAAGCTCGATCCGGGCTCGACCATGGATCGGCCGAGCGTCGCGCGCGAGTCCGTCAAAGCGATCATTCCCGTGGCAATTGAAGTTGTCGTCGGCACGGCGTTGCTTGGCTGGGCGATGTTGTCCTTGCCATCGGTGCTGGGAAAGACCCTGCATTTGTCCGATCCATCATCGATCGCTTCCGTGCTGCAACTCCGGAGCGAGGACATGCTCCGCTTCATCGGTGAACAATTCGCGACCGCAACATTTTCACCCGCGATCGGCAATTTCTTTGGCTGGATCGTCGGAATTGTTTTCTTCCTTCTCCTCCTCAGCGCCGCCAATACGGCCATCGTCGCGATGATCGGATTACTGTACATGATGTCGCGCGATCGCGAGATGCCGCGGCAATTTCGACGATTGAACCGCCACGGCGTCCCGATTTATCCCCTGCTCATTGCACTCGGCCTACCCACTGTCGTTCTTCTCTTCGCCGCAAACTTCACCTCACTCGCCGGTCTTTACGCGATTGGCGTAGTCGGCGCGATCACGGTCAACGTCGGTTCGTGTGCGTTTAACCGAACCGTCGGCTTCACTTGGTACGATCGCCTTCTTTTCGGCGTCACGTTTTGCACTCTGTTCTTTGTCGAACTAACGCTCGCGCACACGAAACTCGACGCGCTCCAGTTCGTAGTCGCGATCCTGGTCGCCGGATTAGCGCTTCGCGCCTACACGCAGAAGCGACAAGGTCTGACAACCCTCACCGTCACGCGCGAAGTCGCGGAGATGGTGTCGCCGGATCTGGAAGCTCGCGTGCAAGCGCGCTTGCAAGAAGGTCAAAAGATCATGGTCGCAGCGCGTGGCATCACGTCCGTCCTCGGGTTTGCTCTTGATGAAGCGCAATTGCGCAAAGCCACACTTTGTGTGCTCTACGTCAAAGAGGTTGCTGTCTACTATTCGGGTGGACCGGCTTCGCTTGGCCGGGCGAAATGGCACGATGATCCGGAAGCGAACGCGATCATGTCCTTGATGATGAAACTCGGGGCCGAGCGAGACGTTTGCGTGATTCCAGTATATGCCGTGAGCCAGGATGCCGCCGCGACGATTGTCGATCTTTCCGCGACCATGGGCGTCGATTATCTCGTCATCGGTGCGACCCAACGAACCGCGCTGACCAATCTGCTTCGCGGGAGCGTAGTGACAAATGTCGCGCAACATTTGCCCGACTCGATTCAACTTCTGATTTTCGGTTAAACGTGACCGCGCCGCCGATTCGCATCGCGATGTGGTCGGGCCCGAGGAATATTTCCACGGCCATGATGCGGGCCTGGGGCAATCGGGCGGACACTGTCGTAATCGATGAACCGTTCTACGCTTACTATCTGGAGAGGACCGGCAAAGAACATCCCGAGGCGGCGGAGATCATCGCACAAGGCGAAACCGATTGGCGGAAAATTGTCGCCAACCTGACGAAAGGGCCGATTCCATCCGGCAAGCACATCTTTTTCCAGAAACAAATGACGCATCACTTACTGCCCGAGATCGATCGGAAGTGGATTGTCGATCTTACAAATTGTTTTCTCATCCGCGACCCGCGCGAAGTAATTCTCTCCTATATCAAAAAAAATCCGGACCCGACGTTGGAAGATCTCGGGTTCGCTCAGCAATGCGAAATTTTCGGTTTCCTTCGGCAACGAATGAATTCAATCCCGCCTATCATTGATGCAAAAGATGTTCTGCAAAATCCCGAGCGAACGTTGCGACTTGTTTGCAATGCGATCGGCGTGAAGTTCGACGAGGCAATGCTTACCTGGCCGCCTGGATTACGCGAGACGGACGGGATCTGGGCGAAATATTGGTATGACGAGGTGGCAAGATCGACATCGTTCCAGCCTTACAAATCGAGAGAGGGAGCGGTGCCGGATGGTTTGAAAGAAATTTATGACGAAGGCTGCGAATGCTATGAGCGACTTTATCAGTACAGATTGCATTGAACCGCGGATCGCGCGGATATCGCTGATAAAAATAAAATCAGATCTGGATCATCCGTTTAAATCCGCGTAATCCGCGGTTTAGTCATGTTGCAGAAATTTAACCGCAAGAACCGTGACCTGATCGTTAACATCAACGGGCAGCTCGTGCATCGCGACAAGGCCGGGATCAGTCCGTTCGATTCGGCGGTTCAGGGTGGAGACGCGGTTTGGGAAGGGCTCCGGCTTTACAACGGTCGCATCTTCAAATTGCAGGAGCATCTCGATCGAATGGAGCGCTCGGCGCGCGCGTTGTCGATTATCGATCTTCCGCCACGCGAAAAAATCATGGAAGAGCTCAAATGCACATTGGCAGCGAATAAAATGCGCGACGGTGTTCACATTCGTCTCACGCTCACGCGCGGTGTGAAAATTACTTCCGGAATGGATCCGCGGCTGAACCAAAGCGGAGCGACTTTGATCATTCTCGCCGAGCACAAGGCGCCGGTTTACTCAAAAGATGGTTTGAAATTGATCACCGCATCAATTCGCCGGCCGCCGCCGGAAGTTCTGGATGCGCGCATTCATCACGCGAATTTGCTCAACTCGATCCTGGCCAAGATTGAAGCGAACACCGCCGGCGCCGACGACGCGCTCATGCTCGACATCAACGGGTTCGTCGCCGAGACGAACGCGACCAACGTCTTCATCGTGCGCAAAGGCGATCTGGCCACGAGCAAGGTCGTCGCCTGTCCGGAAGGAATTACTCGCGCAACGGTGATCGAGATCGCCGCTGCCGAAAAAATCCGCTGCGTAGAAGCCGATCTATCACCGGTCGACGTGTACCGAGCAGACGAAATGTTTTGCACCGGCACAATGGGCGAGCTTGCCGCAGTAGTTAAGATCGACAATCGCGATATCGGCGACGGCAAAGTCGGGCCGATGACAAAACGCCTAAGCGAACTTTACGCCAAGCGGACGACAACCGAAGGCGTTCCGGTGGTTGATTAAATATCGAGCGCGCGGCCGCGGCTATTCGTAACGCAACGCGACCATCGGATCGACTGCCATGGCGCGGCGCGCTGGTAAATAAGTCGCTATCAGCGCAGCGCCGCTCAAGACGATCGTGACGATGGCGTAAATCGACAGATCGTTCGCGCTGACACCGTAAAGAAGAGTCATCAGCCGCGTCAGGCCAAGCGCGCTGATCAGACCGACAAACAGTCCAAGGGCGACAACGGCGAGGCTCTGCCGAAGGATCATGCTCAACATGTCAATCTTTTGCGCACCGAGGGCCATCCGAATTCCAATTTCCTTCGTACGCTGAGCCACGGTGTAAGCAATGAGGCCGAGCGTGATAACGGCAATGGAAGTGAACGCCGGTGATTGCCGAAGTTTACGAAAGGCGAAACCGAGATCGTTCATGTG
>JALYKJ010000269.1 GCA_030774845.1 Verrucomicrobiota bacterium | reverse complement strand
CGATCAGGCTTTCTTCGACACCGTCGCCGGTGTAGGCGACGCCGCGGTCTTCCAGAATTTTCTGAACCTGCCCGTCCTCGCCGAAAGTTCCGTGAATGGTGATGAAGGCAAGATCGACGTCGTCCGGCAACGGAAAATTTTCATCACGAACATCGACATCAATCACGTCCACGCCTAATGAACGCAGCGCCTTTGAAACTCCGCGGCCAGTCGCCAAAGACACGTCGCGCTCCGATCCAGGACCGCCCATCAACACCGCAATCTTTTTTGGCAAAGTTTTCGACTCCATCAGGCCGGCTCTCCCACGATTTGAACCTCAGTTTCCAATTCAATCCCGCGCTTACTTCGCGCCGCTTGCTTGATTCGGTCAATCAGCTCGAGCATCTCGGTCGCGGTCGCGCCGCCATCGTTCACGATGAAATTGCCGTGCACTTCCGACACGCGCGCTTTTCCCACAACCGAATTTTTTAAGCCCAATTCGTCAACCAGTTTACCAGCCGGGCAGTTGTCCGGGTTTTTGAAAATGCAGCCGGCGCTTTTCGCGATCGGCTGAGTGGTACGCCGTTTTTCCTGAGACTCGTGGAGACGCAATTCGATTTGTTCGCGCGCGGTCGGCGTTCCACGGAACGTTGCCGAAACGGCGAAGTTTTGTTCGAGCAAGGGAAAATGCCGGTAATGCACTTCCAGTTCGGATCGCTCTTTGTCGTGCGCGTTTCCCTCTGAGTCCAAATAGCGAACGCGGACGACATTTTCGAAAGTCTGCGCCCCCATCGCGCCTGCGTTCATCCGCAGCGCGCCGCCGACCGCCCCGGGAATTCCTTCCATCCATTCCAATCCGCCCAAATCGGCCGCGCGCGCGGCGTAAGCGATCTCTTTCAGTTTCGCGCCCACGCCGGCAGTGATTTCATTTTTGTGGATGTCGATCTTATCGAAGTCGCCGCCGGAAGGATGAACGACCACGCCCCGAATTCCGCCGTCGCGCACGAGCAAGTTCGAACCGCGGCCGATAACGAAAAGCGGAAGATTTTCGCGCCGGCAAAATCGGACCAGCTCGCTCAGTGCTGCTTCGTTGCGCGGCTCGACCCAGAATTGCGCCGGACCGCCGACGCGCAAGGTAGTGTGTTTCGAGAGCGGCTCGTAAAGTCGGACGTCGCCATCCTCGCCGACGATCTCTTTCAATTTCTCGGCAATGACAAGATCGGCGGCGAGGATAGATAATTGTTCGTGAATGTTGCCCGCGCCGAGGCTCAGAACGAGATCGCCCGATTCAAGCAGATTCCCGACATCGCGGTGCACCCATTCCAGGCGCGGCTCGTAACTGACGCCACGATGTCCATGCGCCGCGATTTCGTCCGCGATCAATTGACCAGTGACGCCCGGCATTGGCGATTCATTTGATCCGTAAACATCAGTGATGACGACCCGATCTGCTTGATCGAACGCCCGCCCAAATTCTCTGCGCAACGCTTTTGTCCGCGAGTAGCGATGAGGTTGAAACATCGTCAGCACACGTTTGCGTCCAATGGACTTCGCTGTTTTCAATGTCGCTTTGATTTCCGTGGGGTGATGACCGTAGTCGTCTACCAGTAGAAAACGCGGGCTGTCGTATTTAATTTCAAAACGCCGCCGCGCGTGTTGGAACTTCGTCAGCGACCTCGCGATTTTTTCGAACGGAACACCAAGTTCGGTCGCAAGCGCAATGACGCCGACGGCGTTGCGAATATTGTGCTCTCCCGGAACATTCAACACCGCTTCGCCAAGTTTTTGGTCGTGGAGATAAACGCCAAATACGGAAGCGAAATCGCGTAGTTCGATGTCGGTGCCGCGATAATCAGCGCTCTCGGACAAGCCGTAGGAAATCGCGCGATTGCTCGCCACGGCGAGTCCGTCCGCTGGCGGACAAGATCGACATATCCGGGTCGCGTTCGGGTCATCGGCACAATAAAAGACTGCGCCCGTTGTTTGCCCGATGAGTTGGGCGAAAACTTTTTCGATTGCGGCGAGATCGGCGTAAAAATCGAGATGTTCCTCTTCTATATTTAGTAGCAGAACGTGCTCGGGATGAAACAAGGCGATCGTCCCGTCGC
>JALYKJ010000268.1 GCA_030774845.1 Verrucomicrobiota bacterium | reverse complement strand
GGGCACGCCACTCGATCGACCTTAATTTTCTCGCGCGTGATCCATTTCATAATTTTCAGGCGGCAAACTCGAAATAATTCCCAACGTCGGCGGCGCGGGCCTTCTCGTAGACCGCAACCGCGGCTGCCGCGTCTTCAATTGCGACGCCACTGCTGTCAAAGATAATGATTTCATTGCCGCTCGCGCGTCCGGACTTTTTCCCGGCAACGATTTCGCCCAACTCCGCGTAAACGTCTTCTTTGCGCATCAAACCTTGAGCGATCGCGTGATGCGTGTCACCGATGGCGCAACATTGCTCCAGATTGTCGGCGACGACTTTTGCCGAAGCGATCAACGCCGGATCGATTTCCTGCTTATGCACATCGTCGGCGCCGACCGCGGCAATGAAAGCCCCAGGTGCGACATCTTCTTTGCGCACGAAAAACTCGGTCGATGTTGTGCACGTAGCACAGACATCGCTCTTCTGGATCGCGCTCGACAAATCACGAACCACTTCGATGTCGATCTTGAGTTCGTGCGAAAGTTCAGTGGCGAGATTCTTCGCTGAGCCGTGGTCCAAATCGAATGCGTAGATTTTCTTCAAAGGCACCACCGAATGAATCGCGCACAGCTGCGGCTGTGCGTTTGATCGTGATGTCGATGGAATCGAGGACGGCGAGATTACGACCATTCTCTGCATCGTAGACGACAATCAGACCTTGAATCGTCCGCAAGCGAGATTGCGTTCGATTGACCGGAAAGTTGGTGTTGAGTTTCGCGACAAAGTAACTCTGGCCGTGCGGCAGAAGTCCCGCTTTCACATGCAGGCCGCCGTTCGGCGCTTTCACTCCAAGAATTCCCGACGGCGGAATTTTCCCATTGCCTTGCAGTCGGAAGATTTCTTCCACCGCGCCGATGCAGTCGCGTAAACTCAGCAATTTTTCGACTTCGCTCCGACGTAACAAGAGCGTTCCTTCAGCTTGCATCCGGTGCTCCAACTAAGCCGGAGATTTCACTACCGGGCGCAACTTCGACTGGAACGTGGCCGCGGCGGAAAATTCTCGCGCCGGTTTCTCCGTGCAGCGTCACCGCGCCATTCTCGATCAACAACCACGCTCCTTCGCGAATGCCGACGACCGGCGTTTCATTTTCCTCGAGGAATTGCAGAATGCGTTCCTCCTGGGTCTCGCCCATGTGCGTGGAATTCGGATCGGGATCGAGATAGTGCGGACTGATTTGAAACGGGACCAAGCCTAACGAATCGAAAGAGCGCGGCTGGACGATCGGCATGTCCTTGGTCGTTTTGATCGTCGGTCCGGCGACGTTGGAGCCGGCGCTGCTGCCGAAATAGGGCGTTCCGCTTTTCACTTTGCGGCGAATCGGCTCGAGCAACTCGAGATCTTGTAATGCTTTTAACAAACGAAAGGTGTTGCCGCCGCCGATGAAGATTGCGTCTGCTTGCTCAATCGCTTTTGAGGGGTTGTCGATCTTGTGTGCGGATTCCAGCGAGTAACCCATCGCGGCAAAACGTGCTTTCGCTTTGGCCGTGTAGTCATTTCGGTCGTGCAAGGCGAACGGGAAAAACAGAATTGTCTTTGCACCGCCAAGGAACGTTTTGATCTCTTCTGCGACGTGATCGAGATAGCCTCGACCATGGACGGTGGAATTGCTGATCAGTAAAATCCGCGAAGCTGATTTCATCTTGTTATATATATAACGTGAAGTATATGTATATTTCTAGATGCGGGTAAAGAAAAACTTAACCTGGCTCTTGCTTCTTCTTCGACTCCCGGCCACTCACAAGGCCGAGCGCGTCGCCATCTGGCGAAAACTCAAGAAGTCCGGGGCCATTCAAATTCAAACTTCGACGTACGTCTTACCGGATGAACCGGCGCGATATGAATCGTTCCAATGGCTGACCCAGGAAATTCGTGCGGCCGGGGGCGACGCGACGCTCGTCCGCGCGCGTGAAATCGAAGGGTTACCGAACGAGAAACTGATTGAGCTGTTCAATACCGCGCGAGCGAAAGAGTACGCGGCACTCCGCGAACTGCTTCGCGGTTTGAATCGTTGCCACAAAGCGCAGAGGTCGCCGGCATTTACCGACAAACTTGACCGTGTCCGAAATCAGTTTCGCGAGATCCGGCAGACTGACTTCTTCAACTGTCCGCGCGCCGAGGATGTGGAAATGCTCTTGCGCAAGCTGGAGCGGACGCAGCTAGGTCAGGCGTCGTTTCCAAAGATTGTGTCACGGGATTACCGCGGTAGAACCTGGGTCACGCGGCCGCGTCCGGAGATCGACCGGGTCGGTTCGGCCTGGCTGATCCGCAAATTCATCGATCCCAAGGCAAAGTTTATTTTTGCCAACGAAATTCCGACGAATGCTCGCGCCGTTTCGTTCGACCTGCTCGACGCTGACTTTTCTCATCATGGGGACGACTGCACATTCGAAACGCTTCTAAAACGATTCCGGATTCAGGACAAGATCGTCCGCCAGATCGGCGAGATGATTCACGATGCCGATCTCGATGACGATAAATTTAAGCGGACGGAATGTATCGGAATCGATCGCGTGCTCAAAGGTTGGGCGAAGGAGGGAATTTCCGACCCGGAGATTTTGGGTCGCGGCTTCCAATGCTTTGACGCACTCCACGCTTTTCTTCGTCGCGTATGAACGAACCTGCTACTAGCGCCACCCAAGATCGACATCGTGCGCCGTCCTTTGGTGAAGCGCTTCGGTTTTGGTTAAAACTCGGATTCATTTCATTTGGCGGACCGACCGGCCAGATCGCAATTATGCAAACCGAGCTGGTCGAGAAGAAAAAATGGATCAGCCAAGCGCGGTTTTTGCAC
>JALYKJ010000267.1 GCA_030774845.1 Verrucomicrobiota bacterium | reverse complement strand
CCCCGGATCTCTCCGGGGCGGCCTAAGGGAAACAGCAAATCGTTGTCTTACGCCTGCTGACGGCGACGTAACGTCGACAAGAGAGCGGCGGTGCATACGCCGATGATCGGCAGCAACGCCGATGATTCCGGCACCGGCACTGAGACACTGCCAATGTTGCTGATCTTGGTTCCGGCATCTGGTCCGCTGCTGCGCGTCGCTTGAGCGGTGAACTGGCCGGTCTTGAGCTGATCGGTGCTTGTGACAACGGAAAACATCCCGAGCGCAGCCGAGCCGACGATGGGCGCGGTGCCGTTGTAAGTCCAAGTCAAATTCAGGATATTGGGATTGTCGGTTGGACTGGTCAGCGCTGCGGTGGGACCGACAAGCGACTGGGAAAATGTCCAACCCGTCGGCTGCATGTTGGATCCAGGCGCGATCGAACCGAAATCATAAATCGTGAAAAAATCGCCCGGGTTAATTGTTTCATCCACGGTCACATTAGCGGAGTAATTCCATGTGAAATTCGGACTTGAGCCAGTCACCGACGACAACGTCGGAATAATATCGCCGCGCGCGATGAGAATGCCTGACCCAAGCAACACCAACCCTAGAATAAACGACTTTCTCATAACTTTCTTTTGTGAGGTTCGGCGGATTCTGGGGGAAACGAGGGACCTTTGTCAACCCTATTCCAGTTCAGTCTGAGCATGGCCGCGCCGGACACATAATCGGCGCTCCTCGGGCTTAATTAGCGGTGGCGCGCGCGTGCTCGCTCTCAATATTGAAAGTAATGGAAGCGGTAAATCCTGACAATGCCGGGCGTGAGCCTCGTCATTCAGCGCGGAAAAAGCGACGCAGGCGCTGGGTCGCACTCTTGATCGGCATCGTGCTATTGGCGATTGCTGGAACAATAACCTATCGATGGCTCAAGGCGCAACGCGCCGACCGCTTTGCGGCAGCCGGTGATGTCCTGCTTGCGGCGAACAAATGGAATGATGCCGCAGTCCAGTATCGCGTTGCCCTCCAGTTGGACCCCTCGAACTATCGTGGTTTAAGCGGCGCCGCACGTCTCACTACCAAAGCGGATCGTCCAGAAGCGCTCGAGTTATGGCAAAAGGTCCAGGCCCTTCCGCAGTGCACCCTCCGCGACCGGCAGGACTACGCGGATCTCCTCATTAAAACCAATCGATTGAATCTCGCCGAAAAAGTGATCGATCCTTTACTAAAAGATAATCCCGACACGAAGACCCTTGAACTCGCCGCGCGTTACTCCAGAAAAGTTGGCGATTACGGCAAAGCCGTGGAATATGCACGCATCGCCAGTACCCGCGCTCCTGACGATGACGCAGCGCGATTTCAATTGGCCGAGTTTCTCGCCCAGTCGATGAATGTGGCCGAGCAAACAGAAGCGCGTAAAATTCTGTGGGACATCGCGGCTAAACCAAGTGTCTACAAGAAACCGGCTGTTGAAGCCCTCGCCACTGCGCCGCAATTAACAACCGATGAGCGGAACCGGATTTTGCAAGAACTGAGCGCGATCGCTCCAAAGACGATCAAGGACGATTTGCTCGCCGCCGACCTTCGTTTCCAACTGCATCCAGATGACGCCACGCGAATTTACCGGGAGACGATTGATCGTTGGCAAAACGGGAAGCCTGAAGAAATTGTCGATCTCGCGCGTTGGTTAAACGCGCATCAGCAGGCGGAATTGGTTCTCTCGACCTTTCCCACTGAACGCACTTTGGCAGACAACCAGCTATTGCTCGCCCGACTAGATGCCCTGGCCAGTTTGCAACGTTGGAATGACATTGACGATGTTCTCAATCGAAGCGACGTCACGCTGGATCCTTCGGTGATCGAAAGTTTTCGCGCGCGCACGGCACAAGAGCGCAACGCCATTCTCGACGCCGAGGTCCATTGGAACCACGCCATTTCGCTGGCCGGCACCGATCCGTACAAATTGCGTTTTGTCGCCAATTTTGCCGAGCAAAGCCGTGCCACCGCCGCCGCACTCAAAGCCTACGAACAACTCGCTCGATTCCCTGAACAGGCCGACCTGGCTTACCGCGGCACGCAGCGCGTCAGTCAAAAAAGTGGCGAAACTACTACGCAACGCGCTGCAATGTCGAAAATCTCAGCGCGCGCACCAGAAGATCCAAACGCGATCGACCAACTCGCTTATCTAAATCTCCTGCTTGGCGAAGACGTCGATAAGAATTTCGCTGTCGCGAAGAAATTAGCCGAGCAATATCCAAACCGATTGTCGTACCGCGTCACCACCGCGCTCGGTTACCTTCGCCAGCACGATCCGGCGTCAGCACTGGCCCAGTTCAAAGCTCCCGCGCCGATCGATTGGAAGCGTACCTTGCCCGCCTGGCGTGCGGTTTATGCTGCCGCACTTCTGGCGAGCGATCGAAACGAGGAAGCGCGCGACATTATTGCGACGATTCCGCGCGATCGTTTAAGTCCGCAGGAACGTGAGTTAATTGAGCCGCCGCAAGAACCGAAGTAGCGCGGTAGTTACAACAAACTCACCCCGAAAGGCGCGGGTCCTTTTTTCCAGCGCAACTCAGGATTCAAATTAATTTCCCCCGCGGGAATGTCGAAGCCGGCCGACCGCAGTAGATAGGAAACGCCTTCCCGGCTTTCCATTGTTTCTTTCAAACTGCGCGCGAAGAGCTCCACATATTCCTTGTAGGAATCGAGCGCGAGTTTGCCTTGGGCAAAGTGCTCCGCCAGCGCGTCGTCGTGGTAATCGATCAAATCGACCAGCGCCCGTCGCAGATCGAGCCGCACTTTCGGATCGATTACGACCTTGAATGGCGTCGCTGTCGGATCAGCTTTCGCTAAACTTCGCGTTCTGGGTCCGCCTGACTCCGGCCGAACAATCTGAAAATCGTGACTTTCCTCCATGTCGATCTTTTAATGCCAGTCCGGCTCGGACATGTCGATCTTGTAACAGATCGGTTGGATTTTGCGCGCTAAATCTTTTGCCCGCCGGGTCGGCTTAGAAAAAGATCGGGATGATCAAGATCGCGACGATGTTGACGACCTTGATCATC
>JALYKJ010000266.1 GCA_030774845.1 Verrucomicrobiota bacterium | reverse complement strand
GGATTAATGAAGTCATTGTAAGCAGAACCTTGGTTCCACACAAATCCTTGCGCCTAACAATTTTGAGTTTCCTACAATAGACTATTCTTTCCGCTGACCATCGCACTTCGTCCACGATATGGACTTAAAAAGGCTCCGACAAATTCTCGACCGCGCCGCGGGCAAGCGCATCCTCGTCATTGGCGACCTGATGCTCGATGAATTTGTTTGGGGCAAGGTCGGCCGCATTTCGCCGGAAGCACCGGTGCCGGTCGTCGAGGTGACGGGCGAAAGCTTCTTTCCGGGCGGCGCCGCCAACGTCGCGCGCAATCTCCGCGAATTCTTGGATCGCGTTTCCGTGATCGGATTGATCGGAAAAGATCGCAACGGCCAACGGCTGCGCGAACTTTTGGCCGAGCGTAAGATCGACATGTCGGATTCGATCGAGGACGAAAAATTTCCGACAATCGTTAAAACACGGATCATTGCCCGACATCAGCAAGTGGTGCGGGTCGACCGCGAAAAAATCGCCCGGACTTCACCGACGCAAATCGGAAAAGTCGTGGCTGCAGTCCGCAAACGATTGACCAACCTCGACGCGATTATCTTCGAGGATTACGGCAAAGGCTTTGTCACGCGCGAGCTGGTCGCGCAGATCGCGCGTGAAGCGCGCGCGGCAAAGAAAATTGTCACGGCCGACCCAAATCCGCACAACTTAATCGACTGGAGCGGAATGACAGCGGTCAAACCGAACCGAACGGAAGCATTTCTTGCCGCTGGAATTCCAAGCCGCGATTCCGAAGTATCGCCGAAGAAAGATGTCGATCTTGCCCGAGCCGGAAAAGAGCTGCTCCAAAAATGGGGCGCGCAATACCTCCTCGTTACACTGGGCGAACATGGAATGATGTTTTTCGAAAAGGGCAAACGACCGCATCACATTCCGACGAAGGCGCGAGATGTTTTCGACGTGTCGGGCGCCGGCGACACGGCAATCGCGATGTTCACGCTTGCGCTGGTGTGCAACGCGACACCGTTCGAAGCCGCGCAAATCGCCAATCACGCCAGCGCCGTGGTTGTCGGCAAACTGGGCACGGCAACCGTCACGCGCGACGAATTGATCTCGAGCTTCGAACATGACTTCGACTAGTGCGAAGTCGCGCGCCGTCTTCATCGATCGCGACGGCACCATTATGCACGACGCCGACTACTGCTCCGATCCGAAACAAGTTCAGATTTTCGAAGGAGCCGGTGCGGCATTGAGTCGACTCAAAAACGCCGGATACAAAATCATCGTCATCACCAATCAAAGCGGAATCGGACGCGGCTTTTTCACAGAAAAGCAATATCGCGCCGTCGAGGCCAAAGTTTCACGTCAGCTCGGAGACAATTTGATCGACGCGACTTATTTTTGTCCTGATGCGCCGGGGCAACCTTCACAATGCCGCAAACCGGCGCCTGGAATGGTTTTCGAAGCCGCGCGCGACCATGATGTCGATCTTTCCCGTTCGTTTTTGATCGGCGATAAGGAGATCGACGTCGAGTGCGCTCACAATGCCGGCATTCGTGCGATCCGCGTTCGGACCGGGTTCGACAAAATGACCGAAGGCAGTTGTGCCGACTGGGTTGCTGAGAATTTGCCCGCGGCGGCCGAAATCATCATGAAGGCGACAAATGAATAAGGCGGTGGGCATCATCCCGGCGCGCTGGCAATCTACGCGTTTTCCAGGAAAACCGTTGCATCTTATTGCAAACAAACCTCTTCTTCGGCACGTCTGGGAACGCTGTCGTCGGGCAAAGAAATTGGATGCGGTCATCATCGCCACGGACGACATGCGGATCGCCAAGGCAGCTTTTGATTGGGGCGCGGAGGTGGCAATGACATCAGCAAGTCATCAAAGTGGCACCGACCGCATTGCTGAGGTGGTCCGGAAAACAAAGCAGTTTGATTTCATCATTAATATCCAAGGCGATGAACCGCTCACGGAACCGGCTCTGCTCGACCGATTCGTGGAAACGCTGCGTTCCGATAGAAAGATCGACATCGTCACCGCGGCGCATCCGTTCGAGAATGCGGCCGAAGCTTCATCGCCGCATCAGGTAAAGGTGATTGTCGATCTTAATGGCAACGCGCTTTACTTTTCGCGCTACGCAATCCCCTTCCCTCGCAATCGTTCACTTCCGATAAGATATTTGCGGCACCAGGGAATTTACGGTTTTCGTCGCAACGCACTCCTGGATTTCGTGAAGTGGAAACCGACACCGTTGGAGCGCGCAGAATCGCTCGAGCAATTGCGCGCTCTTGAAAATGGTGTAAAGGTTCATGTGCTCGTCACGAAACATGGATCACCTGGCGTAGACACGCTGGCTGACGCAAAGGCGCTGGAGCAAAAACTGGCTCGCGCGAAACGAGGAGTGTCTCGATGAAATACATTTTCGTGACCGGCGGCGTGGTCAGTTCGTTAGGCAAAGGCTTGGCCGCCGCATCGCTTGGAACTCTGCTGGAAGCGCGCGGGTTGCGCGTCGTTCTGCAAAAGTTCGATCCCTATCTCAACGTCGATCCAGGGACGATGAATCCGTTCCAGCACGGCGAAGTTTACGTCCTAAACGATGGCGCCGAGACCGATCTCGATCTCGGCCATTACGAGCGCTTCACCAATTGCGTTCTGTCGCGCCACAACAATCTCACCAGCGGTCAAGTTTACGAGAGCGTCATCTTAAAAGAGCGGCGCGGCGATTATCTCGGCAAAACCGTCCAGGTGATTCCGCACGTGACCGACGAGATCAAAGATCGGATTCGGGAAATCTCCGACGAAACGAAATACGACGTCGTGATTACTGAGATCGGTGGCACGACTGGCGACATCGAAGGCCTGCCATTTCTCGAAGCGATTCGGCAGTTCGTTCTCGAAGTCGGCGCACAGAACGTGGTGAACGTGCATGTCACGCTTGTGCCCTACATCAAAGCCGCGGCCGAATTAAAAACGAAGCCGACGCAGCAAAGCGTCGCGAAACTGCGCGAGATCGGTCTGCAACCGCAGGTCCTGATTTGCCGGAGCGAGAAACCAATCGACCGCGAATTGCGACAGAAACTGTCGATGTTCTGCAGCGTGTCTGAAAAAGCAGTGATCGAAGCGCGTGACGTTGAGCACACTGTTTACGAAGTGCCGTTGATGCTGCACGCGGAAGGACTCGACAAACTCGTTTGCGATTTGCTGCATTTAAAGACTCCCGAACCTGATCTGGTCGGGTGGAAAAAATTCGTCGACTGCGTGATCAGCCCGCAAAAGCGAGTGAAGATCGCGGTTGTCGGGAAATACATTCATTTACAGGATGCTTATAAAAGCATTTACGAATCGCTGACCCACGCAGCGGCGAGCCAGGATTGCGGGATCGATTTGAAACTGGTCGACGCGGAATCGCTGCAGGACCGCGTTGGCACGCAGCTCAAAGATGTCGCCGGCGTTTTAATACCGGGCGGTTTCGGTGAGCGCGGTGTGGAAGGAAAAATCAAAGCGGCGCGTTATGCGCGCGAGCACGGGGTGCCCTATCTCGGGCTTTGCCTCGGCATGCAGGTCGCGACCATCGAATTCGCGCGAGACGTTTGCGGAATTCAAAAAGCGAACAGCACGGAGTTTGATCCCGACACGCCGGACCCGGTGATTTCGTTGCTCGAAGAACAACGCGAAAAAATCCACAGCAAAGGCGCGAGCATGCGGCTTGGGACATGGCCGACGAAGATTGTAAAAGGAACGCTCGCGGAAAAGATTTACGGCCAGCCCGAAGTGATGGAGCGTCACCGGCACCGTTACGAGTTCAACATGAAATATCGCGACCGGATGAACGAACAAGGTTTCGTGATTTCAGGAACTTCGCCGGACGGCACGCTCGCGGAACTCATTGAACTCCGCGAGCATCCTTATTTCGTCGGCTGCCAATACCATCCGGAGTTTCAAAGCAAGCCGAACAAACCGCATCCGCTCTTCAAAGGTTTCATTCAAGCCTGCCTCGCGTTCGACCCTAAACGTGAGACGCGCGCTGCAACCGATCCAAAATCGCAGCCCCGAGTCCCTGCCCAGGAACTCGTTCTGCAACGATAAGAT
>JALYKJ010000265.1 GCA_030774845.1 Verrucomicrobiota bacterium | reverse complement strand
GAATTGGAAAGCGGCGAGTGAGCATGGTTATCAGTTATTAGTTACTCGCTTTTGGACAGGATTAACAGAATTCACAAAAGGCAACGAAGGAAACAAAGCCGTATCGGGCGCATTCCGATCCTTCGCTCTCTTCGTTTTCTTTTGTTAAAATTAAACGGACTTTGCGAATCGGGCTGAATCCTGTCTAGGAAGTACTGCTTTCTATTTCTACTTTCTACTTTCTACTTTCTAATTTGTGACCACCGAAACCATCCTCGGCGTTCGTTTTTTCAACGGCACGGTTGAGGAAGCGGTCGATGCAATGTCGGCCAATGGCGGTTTGCTCGTCGTCCCGGCGGCGCCCGCCCTGGTCAAGATCTGTCACGATGAAGAATATCGGCGCGCGGTCACATCAGCCGACATGGCTATCGCCGACAGCGGCGCGATGGTGTTGCTCTGGAAAATTTTTACGGGGCGACGCGTTGAACGCATTTCGGGTTTGAAATTTCTCAAGCGCTTGGTCGCGCGACTCACGTCGCATTCGAGCGAGCACGTACTTTGGATTGTGCCGAGCGAATCGGCGCACGAAAAAACGATTACGTGGCTGCGACAGGTCAATCTGACGAGCACCGCCGATTTCTACATCGCGCCGCGCTACGCAGCGCAAGTGCGCGATGATGCGCTCGTGGGCAAGATCGACAGCCATCCGCCGGCGCACGTGGTGGTTGGGATCGGTGGCGGCGTGCAGGAAAAGCTGGGGCTTTTTTTGAAAGAAAATTTGCGGGCGCGACCGGCGATTCACTGCATCGGCGCCGCGCTCGCGTTTCTGACCGGCGATCAACCGCCGATTCCAATGTGGGCCGATCGTTTTTATCTCGGCTGGCTCCTGCGCTTGATTCGCCAACCACGCGTTTTCGGACCGCGGTATCTCAGTGCGTTCAAGCTGCCGGCGCTGCTGCTTCGCTATCGGCAGGAACTGCCGCCGTTGCGAAGCAAGCAGCACAAGTCAGCGATCTGAGATCACAGGTCAGAGCTCCTGGCCAGCTCCGACGATAAATGATGGTGCTTTCTTGATCATACCGCTGATCATCTTGCCGATTTCGGCCGACTGGGAAACTAGCTGCGCGTGCTTCGATGCCGCGATATAACCACCGTCTTTGGCGAAATCGAGTGATGATTCAGTTTCACCGTTTTCGCCATCACAATCCGTTAACTTGCTGATGAAATGCGCTTCATAACGTCTTTTTGCCCAAGCCTCTCTCAAATTTAAACAGATCGATCGCGACGAACGCCGGATTTGACTTGTCAGGGCGAACCTTTCTTCGTCGGGAAAGCGCTTACTTAACTCGAAAATCTCCATCGCTAGCGCGTACGCCTTTTTGTAAACGTTTAGTTCTTTGGGGGACTTGATTTGCATGTAGCGAAGTTAGCATTGAAAAATGTTCAGTGTCTGCACTGTTGTTGCTTCTTCGCTGACCTGTGATTTGTGACCGCTGACTTCTCCCAATGAACATCCTCGGCCTAAACGCTTATCGCGGCGATTCTGCGGCGTGCTTGTTTGTCGATGGCAAACTCGTGGCCGCGGCGGAAGAAGAACGTTTTCGCCGGATCAAACATTGGGCGGGCCTGCCGACTAGCGCGATCAACTATGTTTTGGAGGAGGGGAGGCTTTCGCTAAGCGACGTCGATCACATCGCGATCAATCGCAAACCGGGTGTGAACAATCTGCGCCGGCTCGGATTCGTTCTGACCCACTGGCCGCACCCGAAATTGACGGCGCAGAAAATCAAAAACATTCGCAGCGCCGCGTCGATCAAGGACGCGCTCGAGGCGACCTACGGCAGTGAGCTTCGGGCGCAGTTCGGAACCGGAATCAAAGCGGAGGTGCATCACGTCGAGCACCACCTCGCGCATTTAGCCTCGGCGTTTTTGGTTTCCGGATTCGACGAGGCGGCCTGCATGTCCATCGACGGGTTCGGCGATTTCGCCAGCACTGCGTTGGGCGTTGGGCAGGGGAGCGACGTCAAGATCGACAATCGCGTCTATTTTCCGCACTCGTTAGGCATTTTCTACTCCGCGCTGACCCAGTTCCTCGGCTTCCTGCATTACGGCGACGAATACGAAGTGATGGGACTGGCGCCTTACGGCGAACCGAATTATCTCGAACCACTCCGCGAAGTCGTGAGCATTCAACCCGACGGCAGTTTTCGATTGAACCTGAAATTTTTCCGGCACCACATCGGAAACGTTTCCTATACCTGGCAGGATTGCGCGCCTGAGGTCGGCACACTTTATCGGCGCGCACTGGTCGATCTTCTCGGACCGCCACGCCAACCCGACGAACCGCTCGAGCAAAAACACAAGGATATCGCGCATTCGGTGCAGGCGACTTACGAGAAAGCATTCTTCGCGCTGCTTCAGGCGCTGCACAAACGGCACCCGTCCGATAATCTCGCGCTCGCCGGCGGCTGCGCGATGAATTCCGTGGCGAACGGAAAAGTTTATCGCCGG
>JALYKJ010000264.1 GCA_030774845.1 Verrucomicrobiota bacterium | reverse complement strand
TTGCAAGCGATCATGGAAAAAATGCCGACGCGCTGGGAGCCGGTGCTCGCGATCGTGCAGGCAGGCGATGCGCAGGAATTGCATGATAATTGGCAAAAGATTTCGGAGCACTGGGCGGTTCTGCTAGAAGCCGGGAAAATCAAAGGTTTCTCGACGCCGGCGGCGCTCTGCCTTTCTCCGATTTGGATGGAAAAAAATCGGGAACACCTTCGAACAGTGAATTTTCCAACGGCGCGCCAAACTCTTGAAGAAACTTTGAGCGCCGAAGGGTTCAGCCGCGACTCTTTCGCATCCGCTTTCAAACTTATGGACGACCTTCAAGCGGCGGAGGCGAATGCGTCACTTCCTGATTGGCGGAAACAATTACCTAGGGGCGCGGGTTGGTGGTTTCTGGTCGATCGCTATTTTGCGAGGACGCCCATGCTGACGACCGGTTTCGCGACAGCAAACGAGCCGGTCACCACTCATGCACAACGCGAAGAGTTAGGCCGCGAGCTGCCGGTTCCCGGTGTGCCGATGATTCTCTCAGGGTGGAGTTACGCGCTGGCCGATTTGCAACCGTGGTCGCAGCGGCAGCTTCTCATCATAAGCGCCCTGATGGCGTTATTCGACATCGGGCTGCTTGCCATTTTGTATCGCGACCTTCGGCTTTGGCTGATCCAAATCATCACTCTGATGTTTGGAATTGGCGCGATGATCGCGACGATGAAGCTGTTTAATCTTCACTTGAACTTGCTCAACGTGCTTTCGTTCCGCCTCGTGCTCGCGATCGGTGTCGATTATGGAATCTACGTTGTGCTCGTTTGGCAAAAGACGCGCGAGCTGGAGCACGACGTGGCGGGAGTAATCAAGCCCGTCATCCTTGCTGGACTGACGGCGGTGAGTGGATTTGGTTCGTTAGGCTGGGCACGCAATCCGTCGCTCAGCGGGCTCGGCATCGCTTGCGCGATCGGAATCTTCTGGAGCTTGCTCGCGACAATTTTCTTCGCGTTACCGGCAATGGCAGCAGCCAAACCAAAAGTCTGGAGCGAGCGGTGAAGGCGCGGCAGCCGATATAAGATCGACATCGCATGGGCAAAATATCCCCTCTCCTTTTCGTTTTGATCTCCGTCACGTCGATTGCTCGTGCGCAGTCGTTGTCAGATGCGGACGTAAAGAATCTGCTCGCCCGCGTTGCTGAGCGACGAACGTCAGCACCGGATGTGCGCGCCGATTTTCAAGAACAGAAGACGATGCACCTCTTGAATAAACCGATCGTGAGCTCGGGAAAAATCTGGTTTCATGCGCCCAATAAATTCCGGCGCGAAGTCACGGGCAATTCGCCGAGCGTGACGGTCAGCAATGGGCGCGACCTTTGGATTTACTATCCGGATTTCAAATCAGCCGAGCATTACTCGTTAGGCAAACGTTCGCCAGTCGATGCAGCCATCGCCGCGATCAATACCGCGCTCAATTTGGAAAATGTTGAAAACACGTTTCGAATCACGGGCACGAAAATCGACAGTGGCTATGCTTTGCAATTGCTGCCGCGCTCGCCGTCGATGAAACGAATGTTTCAAAAGTTCGATCTGCGTCTGAATAGCGACCTGGTGGCGGAACGCACCGACATGGTGCAAACGAATGGCGATCAAATCGTCACTACCTATTCAAATCAAACGCGGGCGATGATTCCGGCATCGACGTTTGAGTTCACACCTCCGGCCGGGACGGCGATCAGCACTCCACTCGGGCGTTAATAGGATAACGATAGTCGTCATGCCGTAGTCTTAATCGGCCTTGGGAAAAAATGGCCGCACTGGTGGCGGCAAAAAGCTGGTCGGACGCCGCCGTAGATTTTCGCTCGACTTGCCTTACGCGCGCGTGTTAACGATTTCGCGGTCGTTCCCCCAATGAGCGCAAAGTCTTTCTACCTGCTCTTGTTTTTCTGCACTTCGCGACTCTTGATCGCAAACTCGCTCGAGAATAATACCGCCAGTCCGGTCCGCCAATCGGACGGACTCGTCCCGCGGCGAGCTCGGACCGCGGTCACGTCGCACATTCCGCGCGCATCAGTCGCGTCGAAGGGCATCGCGTCGATTGGATACAGCAAACGGTTGCACATTCTCGAAATCGAATTTGTGAACGGTGCGGTCTATCGATATCTCCAAGTCGCGCCGTCAGTTCACCGGGACTTGATGGCTGCCGATTCCAAAGCGCGCTATTACGACGCGAATATCAAAGGCAATTATCCGTCTGTGCGCGTTCGCCCGCGAGTGAAGCAGGAAGCACGTTGAAATTTTCCGATCGTTGGAACTGGGAGCAGCTGAAACACAAACTCGTTCTCACCCCAGAAGAGAAACGCGTTATAATTTTTGTCATTGCGGCACTTTTCCTGGGTTTGGCGACAAAGTGTTACCGCGACACGCATCAGGAGCCGGCGCAGATGGACAAGAAGCATCCGCGCTCCCACAAGTCTCAACCTTGAAGATACTTTTGTGGAATCGCGTGCTGCGGAGTTTCGTGCTGCCAGTAAATCGATAAAATCCACCAGCGGCTGCCTTCGTTGAAAAGCTGAATACTATTGATCCCGCGCATGAATGGCTCGGCATCGTTCGGATCGTGACGCGATTCGTATGTGCTCCAAACATGCGCGATTTGACCGAATTGTTCGACTCGCCGCGCGACTTCCTTCTCGTAGAACGCGGTATTCGCAAAATACCGTTCCACCCGGGCAATGTAGGCATCGACATCCAAAACCTGCGGCGCAAGATCGACATCGTTCCTTCCGGCATCGACTGCGGTCGGGATCAATCGCGCGCCGGAAATAAAAAGCGATCGTTCACGTTTCCAATCGCGCTTTTTTCCGGCCGGCCCTGAGATCACTTCGTAGGCCGCGGCAATAATTGCTTCAATCGATCCGACGTCAGCCGGATTAGCTTCTGACTTCGACATTCAGCGTTCGATGTTTACTCCCAGTGCGGCTCGGACCTTTCGGCGTCTTCTTAATCGTCTCCAGAACTTTCTTAGCTGCATTGTGACCGGGAATTCCGCTGACGGCGCCGCCCCGAAGCGCGCTCGAGCCACAAAGGAAAACGTTTTCCCATTCGGTTTCGACTCCCCAGCGGCCGACTTGTTCCTTATTTGCTGCGAACGGCCAGGTCGGCGAGTCCTGAAAAATATTGCCGTGATACATGCCTAACGAGTTCTCGATATCGACCGGGCTTTTGCTTTCGATGCAAAGGCTGCCATCGCGCGCGGCCGCGAGGCAATCTACCAGCGGTTCTTCCAGCCATTGATTCATGCTCGCCAGGAATTTTTTCTCCGCTTGTTTCCGCATCATTTCGTTGTCTTTAGCGAACAACGAATAGGGCGCATCGAGTCCGAACAACGTGATCGTGTGAAAACCTTTTTCGCGTAATTCCGGCGAAAGAATGCTCCCGTCTGTCAGCGTGTGACAATAAACTTCGCACGGCGTTTTGTCCGGCAATCGACCTTTCGCCGCCTGCTCGTAGCTCGCATTCATTTGGTCGTAGCCTTCGTCGCTGTGGAATGTGCCGCACCACGCCTGCTCCAGCGGATACTTCTTCGCCTTTAGTTTCGGTAGCCGGCGGAGCAACATATTGATCTTAAACACGCTCCCTTCGTCTACCGCTTCGGGCTCGTATGCTTCGCCTGAATATTTCGACAGCACATTGCGCCCGAAGTTGACCAGGAGAAATCGTGATTCGACGGATTGCTTTTTCCCGTCGACATGGAATCCAACAGTTTTTGTTTTCTGGCCAAGATCGATATCGACAAGATCGACATTCGTTAGAAATTCCGCTCCGGCGCTCCGGGCCGCTTCTTCCAATTCACGCGCGACCGCGCCCATTCCGCCGACCGGCACTTTCCACTCGCCCGTCTTGTTACCGATCAGATGATAAAGGAAACAACGGTTCTGGACGAGCGACGGATCGTGCGGATGCGTGAAAATCCCGACTTTCGCATCAGTCAGGACAAGTCCGCGAAGCAGATCATCCTCGAGATAACGTTCGAGCGCGCGACCGAGCGGTTCTTCCGCCAGACTTCGCCACGCTTCGCGTGAGACGTCATCAGCCTCGAAGCGCCTTTTCAGTTCCTCTTTTGAGACGAGCGGTTCAAGCATGCTGTCCCAGGTGTGCTCGGCAAAAAGGCGCGAGAGATTATAGAATTTTTTCATCTGCTCGAACTCGGTCTCGCTCCCGGTAAGATCGACAATCGATCGCCGGCTCTGCCCCTCGTCGACGTTGCTGATTAGGAGTCCATGGTGTTGGCCGCTCTTAATATAAGGGGTAAACGATCCGGTTGCCCGCCTGCGCAGCTCGAGCTTCAGCCCGAGGTCGCGGATGATCTTCTCCGGTAAGAGGCTGACCAGGTAGGAATAG
>JALYKJ010000263.1 GCA_030774845.1 Verrucomicrobiota bacterium | reverse complement strand
ATAAATCGGGATTTTCGCTGGAGAAAACGCGCGGCTGTGCTTGACTAAAAGGTTCGAGATTTGTCGTCCCGATGCCTGCGCAAGTTATCAAGATCAGTGGTGCGCGCCAGCACAATTTGAAGAACCTCCACGTGGAAATTCCGCGGGAGAAGCTGGTGGTCATCACCGGCTTGAGCGGTTCCGGGAAATCGTCGCTCGCCTTCGATACTCTCTACGCCGAGGGCCAACGCCGTTACGTGGAGAGTCTCTCCGCTTATGCGCGGCAATTCCTCGATCAGATGGAAAAGCCGGATGTCGATTTCATCGAAGGGCTTTCCCCAGCGATCGCGATCGAGCAGCGCAGTGCTGGCGCCAATCCAAGATCGACCATTGCGACGACGACCGAGATTTACGATTACCTGCGCGTTCTTTTTTCCGCAATTGGTCAGCCGCACGATCCGACGACGGGCAAACCGGTTCATCGACAAACGCCGCAGCAGATTGTCGATCAAATTCTCAGGTACGAACCGCACAGCAAAATCATCGTCCTCGCGCCGCTAGTGCAGAATCAGGTCGGCGAATTCAGGGATATCGTCGAGAAACTGAAGCGTGAAGGATTTATCCGCGCGCGCATCGACGGAGAAATTATCGAACTCGATCGCCCCGAGCCAATCAGATTAAAAAAAGGCGAACGTCACACCATTGAAGCGGTGGTCGATCGATTGGTGGTGCGCGAAGGAATTCGGGTTCGGCTTGCCGACTCGGTTGAGACGGCGCTGAAGTGGGGCGACAACAAGATCGTCATTCTGCGCGCGCACCCGAATGGGCGCGAAACTTGGGAAGAACTGCGATACTCAACGAATTACGGCAGCGCAGACACGGGATTCACGCTCGGCGAGCTGACACCGAAACATTTCTCGTTCAACAGCCATCTCGGCGCGTGTCCGGCGTGTCATGGTTTAGGAACGCAACTCGTGATCGATCCCGAGCTGATGATTTCGGACGAAACAAAAACAATTGCTGAAGGCGCGATCACACCGTGGCGGAGAGGGACGAAGCGAATGCAGGCTTACTATCGGCAGCTGCAAGGCGCGCTGGTGAAACATTTCCAAATCGATGAAGACGTGCCGTTCGCGGATTTGCCTAACGAATTCAAGAACGCGCTTTATTTCGGCACCAATGGGACGCCAATCGAGATGAATTTCAGCGGCAATGGCCAGAAGAAACGCCCGTTTGAAGGACTGGTGCCGCAAATGCAGCGGCTCTACGAGCAGACCCAAAGCGAATTCACCCGTAATCGGATCCGCGCGTTCATGACGCGCGAGCCATGCAAAACTTGCGGCGGCGCCCGGCTGAAGCCGGAAATTCTCGCAGTTACGATCAAGAGCAAATGGAGGCGTGACGCCCTCGTCGCGGAAGAATCGGCGCAGGGGGGTGCCGGCTCCAGCGAGCTGAACATTCACAAATTCAGCGAGCAAACCACGGAAGCTGCGGCACGTTACATCGACGATCTCGAGTTAACACCCGCGCAAAAAAAAGTCGTCACCGACGTCGTGCGCGAAATTCAATCGCGCTTGCAATTCCTGGTCGAGGTCGGGCTCGGTTATCTGACGCTCGATCGCGAAAGCGGCACACTGAGCGGCGGCGAAGCGCAGCGGATCCGGCTCGCGACTCAGATTGGCTCGGGATTGGCCGGCGTGCTTTACGTTTTGGACGAGCCGAGCATCGGACTCCATCAGCGCGATAACGCACGCCTGCTCGGCACGCTGCGACGACTGCGAGACCTCGGGAATTCCGTGATCGTGGTCGAGCACGACGAAGAAACAATTCGGGCGGCCGACCATATTGTTGATCTTGGCCCAGGCGCTGGACCGCGCGGCGGCGAAATTGTGGCGCAAGGACAACTGGAGCACATTTTAGAAGCCAAGAATTCCCTCACCGCCGACTACCTTTCCGGGCGATTGCGTATTCCAGTTCCGAAATATCGGACAAAACCGCGCTTTTCTCGAAATGGATTAACCAAAAGCGAAGAAGGTTGGCTGATCCTGAAAGGCGCGGCTGAAAATAATTTAAAGAATCTCGAGGTGGCTTTCCCCCTTGGTTGCTTCACCTGCGTGACCGGCGTTTCCGGGAGCGGCAAATCGACGCTGGTGGACGACATTTTGCGGCGGGCGCTGTTCCGACGGTTTTATAATTCGAAGGAGAAACCAGGCACCTATCGGACATTACGTGGCGTCGAACAAATCGATAAGGCGATCGTGATTGACCAAAGCGCGATTGGGCGCACGCCGCGCTCGAATCCGGTGACTTACACCGGCGCCTTTGGGCCGATTCGTGAGTTGTTCGCGCAATTGCCTCCCGCGCGGGTGCGCGGTTACGGCGCCGGCCGGTTCAGTTTCAACGTCAAAGGCGGCCGTTGTGAGAATTGCGAAGGAGGCGGCCTGATCAAGATCGAGATGCATTTTTTACCGGACGTTTATGTGCAGTGCGAGGTTTGCCACGGCCGGCGATACAATCGAGAAACGCTCGAGATTACTTATAAAGGGAAAAACATTGCCGATGTGCTCGACCTGACCGTCGATGAAGCGGCGCGATTTTTCCGAAACGTGCCCAGCGTTTCGGACAAATTGAACGCGCTCCTCGATGTCGGGCTTGGTTACTTACAACTCGGTCAAGCGGGGACGACTCTGTCCGGCGGCGAAGCGCAACGCGTTAAGTTGGCTACTGAACTCGCGAAGAAAGCAACGGGGCGCACGGTTTATATTCTCGATGAACCAACAACGGGTTTGCATTTCGCCGACATCGAAAAGTTACTGCAAGTGCTGATGAAGCTTCGCAATGCTGGTAACACCCTCATCGTGATCGAGCACAATCTGGAGATGATCAAATGCG
>JALYKJ010000262.1 GCA_030774845.1 Verrucomicrobiota bacterium | reverse complement strand
GTTTAATTCGACTGAACCTAGGAGCTGGCGCTGGAGTATCGCCGCAGGGCGAATACCCAGAACGCGCGAGAGAGGCAAAAGACCACGGTCGAGGCCACCACCAGCTGAAACATCAGCGGGCCGGGCTGACCGAACGACTTGATTAACAATCGCGCGGGAATGTTGGCCACAATCACGACCGGGACGATCCAGCCGAAAATGATTTTGAAGAGGCGCGGGAAAATCGCGTCCGGATAACGCGCGATGTTGAGGAAGTTGAAGTAGCCGTAAACCAGACCCTGCGCCCGCACGATCCAGAAACTGACCGCGGCCAGGCTGAGCATGATCGAATAATGCACCGCGATGCCGAACCCGATCGCTATGGCGTAAAGCAAGATCGACATCGGAGTTGGGACGACACTGAGCTTCGCCAAGGCGACGACAACGACCACACCGCCGAGGGCGGCGTTGACCACGCTGTCGAGGCCGAATTGCTTGGTTGAGACGGCAAATTGGCTGTCGACCGGCAAGACCAGGAGCGAGTCGAGTTTTCCGGTGCGGACCAGCTCAGGAATGGCGGCGACGTTGACGAAGAAGAACGCCTGGAAAAGTTGCGCGATCATTTGATGGGTGCCGATGAGCAAAACCACTTCCCATTTTGTCCAATCCCCGATGCGGTCGACATTGCCGAAGATAATTGAGAAGAAAACGATCTGGCCGACGAACCAAAGCACTTCCACCAGCATCCAAAGCAGGAAATTCGCTTTGAAACTCAACTCGCGGATGAGCGAGTTGCGAAGCATGATGGAGTAAATCTCGATGTAACGCCGGACCACGTTTGCCTGTCATTTTAATTGGAGCCCAAGTCAAATCTCACCTTCATGAAGCGCTTTCTCCCTCTTGGCGTCATTATCGTCGCCCTCCTCATAATTTTGTTCGTCGTTCGCCGATGCACGCAAAGTAGCGCCTCGGGTTATCTGACCGCGACCGTGACGCGAGGCCCGATCACGCAACTTGTCACTGCGACCGGCACCCTCAATCCGGTGGTGAATGTGCAAGTGGGCAGCCAGGTCTCGGGTAACATTCAAAAACTTTTCGCTGACTTTAATTCTCAGGTGAAATCCGGGCAGGTCGTCGCCCAAATCGATCCGGCCCTGTTTCAAGCAGCGGTCACGCAAGCCGAAGGCGATCTTGCCACCGCCCAAGCCGCACTTGAGCTCGCCAAAGTAAATGCCGCGCGAACGCAGGAACTTTTCACCAAGAAGAATTCGTCCCAGCAGGACCTCGATACGGCAAATGCGACCCTTCATCAGTCCGAAGGGAATGTGAAAATTAAACAAGGCGCGCTCGACAAAGCGAAAGCCGATCTCGACCACTGCACGATTACGTCGCCGATCGATGGCGTGGTCATATCGCGCAACGTCGATGTTGGTCAGACGGTCGCGGCCAGTTTGCAGGCGCCCGTGATTTTCGCGATCGCGAACGATCTTAGCAAAATGCAAATCGACTCGAACGTGGCCGAGGCCGATATCGGTGCGGTCAACGTCGATCAGGATGTCGATTTTACGGTCGATGCTTTTCCGACGCGCACGTTTCACGGCAAAGTTGTGCAAGTGCGCAATGCGCCGATCACCGTGCAGAACGTCGTGACTTACGACACCGTCATCGGCGTGAGCAATCCGGATTTGAAATTGAAACCGGGAATGACGGCCAACGTTTCAATCATTATCGAGCACAAAGACAACGTGCTTCAAATCAAGAACGCCGCCTTGCGCTATCGTCCACCGGACGCGGCGACAGCCGAGCAACCAAGACCGACATCTTCGCCCAGTGGTCAGCGTCCGACCGCGGCGCGCGAGCGCAAACCCGAGCGTACCGTTTACGCTTTGTCCTATGGCCGGCCAAAGGCGGTTCAAATCAGAACAGGAATCAGCGATGGGATTGTGACTGAAGTGACCGAAGGCCTGAAGGAAGGCGATCGCGTTGTTACGGCGGAACTTTCGTCGCCATCGGCGTCGAGCTCTCCGCCGGCGAATCCTTTCAGCGGCGCGCGCAGATTTCCGTAATCGATGAATACGAAACGGCGCAAGGTGGATCGAACAGTAAAGGCCCGTCCGGCTCGGACCTCGATGTTAAGTCACGCGGCGAAGCCGCAAATGTCTAGCATCGCCGGCGGAGTGGCCGATCCACCAAGATCGACATGAAAAACGGGGAAGTCGTCAAACTGACCGACGTGCACAAAACCTACCGCACCGGCGACGTAGAGGTGCACGCGGTTCGCGGCGTTTCTCTCGAGATTCAAAGCGGCGAATTTGTGGCGTTGATGGGTGCGAGCGGTTCGGGAAAATCGACGCTCATGAACATTCTTGGTTGTCTCGATCGGCCGACTTCAGGTCGCTACCTTTTGGACGACGCCGATGTTTCGGTGCTCGATCGCGATCAGCTGGCGGACATTCGGAACCACAAACTCGGTTTTGTCTTTCAAAGTTTTAATTTGCTCCCGCGTACGTCCGCGCGTGAGAACGTCGAATTGCCGCTCCTTTACGGCACCCATCGCCTGACGCATGCCCAATTGCGCGAAAAAGCGGACTCAGTCCTGGCGTCCGTTGGATTGGCCGGGCGCGAAGATCATCATCCCAGCCAACTTTCCGGCGGCCAGCAGCAGCGCGTGGCGATTGCGCGCGCGCTGGTGAATGACCCTGAAGTTGTGCTCGCCGACGAGCCGACCGGCAACCTCGACAGCCGGACCAGCGTCGAGATCATGGGAATTTTCCAGCAGCTCAACCAGCGCGGCATCACCATCATCATGGTCACGCACGAGCAGGACATTGCCGCTTACGCGCGTCGCAATGTGGTGATGCGTGACGGATTGATCCTGAAAGATTTCGATGTGGCAAAGCGGCTGGATGCCGCGACCGAGCTCGAGAAAGTCGCGCCGATCGATTCGCAAATTCAATCATGAAGGTTGGATCGACATTAAACATCGCCTTGCGCGCTCTGCGCCGGAACAAGATGCGTTCGGTGTTGACCGCGCTCGGCATCATCATCGGCGTCGCGGCTGTGATTGCGCTGGTCGGAATTGGCAACGGGGCGAAGGCGCAAGTCGAAGCGCAGATCGCGAGTCTCGGGCAAAATGTGATTCTGATTTTTTCCGGCAGCACAACTTCGAGCGGCATTCGCACCGGCTGGGGCGGCGCCGGCACTTTGAAAATTGAAGACGCAGACGCGATTCGACGCGAAGTGCCCGGTGTCGCCGCCGTGAGCGAGGAAGTTGTTTCGACCACGCAGGTCGCGGCCGGAAATCAAAATTGGTTCACCCGAATTTATGGCGAGTCGGCCGATTATCTCGACATTCGGCAATGGGCGCTGACCGACGGCGCTCCGTTCACCGCCCAGGATGTCCGCAGCGCCAACAAGGTTTGCATCATCGGCCGAACGACCGCGTCAGAGATTTACGGTAACGACGACCCAGTCGGACAAATTTTGCGGATCAAAAATGTTCCATTCACCGTCACCGGAGTTTTGACCCCAAAAGGTTTGAGCACTCAGGGCGTCGATCAGGATGATGTCGTGATCATGCCTTTCACGAGCGCGATGAAGCGGGTCGTCGGTGGAACTACTTTGCGTAACATCAATGTCCAAATCAGCGATGGTCGACAGATTCAAGCCGCGCAACAGCAAATCATCTCGCTTCTGCGACAGCGGCATAATATTCGCCCCGGCCGCGATGACGATTTCACGGTGCGCAATCAGCAGGAGATCGCTGATGCCGCGACCGCGACGACGGCAGTAATGACAGTCTTGCTCGGTTCGATTGCCGGCGTGTCGCTCGTCGTCGGCGGCATCGGGATCATGAATATCATGCTCGTAAGCGTGACTGAGCGGACGCGCGAGATCGGGACGCGCATGGCCGTGGGCGCGCACGGGAGTGACATTCTCATGCAGTTTTTGATCGAAGCGGTCACGCTCAGTTCAGTCGGCGGCGTGATTGGAATTATTTTTGGAATCGGCGCATCACAGATTTTGTCGAGCTACGCACACTGGCCGACACTTATTTCGCTCAGTTCGATCATCGTGGCGTTTATGTTCAGTGCCGCTGTGGGAATTTTCTTTGGTTTTTATCCGGCGCGGAAAGCGGCCGCGCTCGATCCGATCGAAGCGCTGCGCTACGAGTGACGGATTTTTCGCCCGCGAATCACGCGAATTACGCGGATATGACAAATTTAACCACGAATGATCACGAATTGACACTAATCAGGAAGATCAAATTCGTGTTTATTAGTGTCCATTAGTGGTTAGAAATCTACATGGCTGAACACAAGGGTTTCCAGGAATTAGTCGCCGACGCGAAAAAGAAGATCACCGAAATTTCTCCCACCGACGCAGCCGCTAAATCGAAGAGCGGCGACACGGTGATTGTCGATGTTCGGGAAAAAGATGAATGGGATGAGGAACACATTCTCGACGCAGTGCACATGACCCGCGGCATGCTTGAACTCGAAGTCGAGGACAAATTTACCGATCGCAACATGACGATCATTTGCCATTGCGGCGGAGGCGGCCGTTCCGCGCTCGCGGCGGAAAGTTTGCAGAAGATGGGCTACAAAAACGTCCGCTCCATGGCCGGCGGTTTCAAAGCCTGGAAAACCGCGGGTTTACCGACGACGAAGTGACAGGCTTGCTTCCAATCGCGCTTCGTCCCGATCGGAAAGGAATGTTTTTTCTGATCGTCGTATCGCTCATCTTCGTCGCAGTTTCGTGGTGGGTCGCGCGTCTTGGAAACACCGTCGGTTATGTTGGCGTCGCATTCTTCGGTCTTGGCCTCGTTGTTTTCGCGATCAAGCTGTTGCCTAACAGTTCTTATCTTCGATTGACGAAAGAAGGTTTCACTGTTTGCAGTTTGTTTCGTTGCCACACGGTGCCATGGCCTGACACGAGTGAGTTCGGCATCGCGGATTTAGGCGTGAAGAAAATGGTGGCGTGGAATTCGTCTCTATCCGCTGAAAAACTTCCGAGTCTATTCAAAGCATCACAACTAATCTCTGGTTATGGCTGCGCATTACCGGAAACATATGGACTCGGTGCAGAAAAATTGTGTGCGCTTCTAAATTCAACGCGCGCTGAGTGTCTCGGCCTATCCTCGTCCGCGTAATCCGAATTATCCGCCGACGGCTTGGTAATGGCCGAGGCCGCGGTGCCACATGGTGCGCGCGACGGTCCAGGTAAGAAAAAGCCAGCCGGTCTGGATGGCGAGCGCTTGCCATAGTTCCGGGCCTTTCAAGCGCTCGAGAAAAATCGCGACCGGGCAAAACAGTTCGTAATAAAACGGCATCCATTTCAGCGCTGCCTGAATGCCGGCCGGCATGATGTCGATCGGGAACATCTGGCCGCCGAGGAAATATTCGAACGAGTAGACAATGAAGACGATGGTAGTGATTTCCAGGATCCAGAACGCCATCATCGCGAGCGAATAGGTGATAAAGAACTGGATGAACGCCGCCATCAACATCGATAACGTCGCGAGCACGTAAGTCAGCGGGTCGTGCGGGAGCGCGACGTAGTTGTGGAAATAGAGAAAGATGATCGCGATTGGCGGCAGCGTGACGAAGGTGTAAACGAGCCGGCCACTACAAAAAATGCTGAACCGGTAGGCGAGATAACTCATCGGTTTGGTCAGGAGCGCGTTGATCTGACCTTCGCGAATGTCGGCCGCGATTTGCCATTCGTCTTCCGTCGGCGTGACCAGATTGCTGACCAGGAGCGTGAGCAAATAATAATAAATCATCGAACCGTAGTCGTAGCCGTGCAGATTGCCGCCGCGCTCTTTGAAAACCGCGCTCCAAAGAAACACGGTGCCGGCGAGCGGGATCAGAC
>JALYKJ010000261.1 GCA_030774845.1 Verrucomicrobiota bacterium | reverse complement strand
AAATAACGGTCCGGGTTGATTCGGATATCGCGCGGTTGATCAGGTCTTCTGGCGCAAGAGTGGTGCCTTTCTTAACTCGTTTTCCTCGCTTTTTATACGGGTTCCACTCAATGAAGATGTTATCCGGCTGCGATTCTTGCCCGTAAATTAATCGTGCGAGACTCCTGCCGATAGGTTGAGATACCTCAGGCCGACCTGCCAGATCGATCAACGTCGGAACGAAGTCGATGTGACTCACGCGCTGCCTGATTAATTGAGCCCTGTGGCCTGGGAGCTTGATCAGATAGGGAACTCGCACCGCTTGCTCAAACATTACTCCCTTGCCAAAAAGATGGTGCGCCCCCAACAGATCGCCATGATCGCTGGTATGGACAACAATCGTCTTGTCGGTTAGCCCACTCTGCTCCAAGCACGCTAAAATCGCGCCAATGCTCTGATCAACTAACGTGATAAGGCCGAGGTATCTTTGTTTGAGGCATTGGTAATCAGCGAGATTAAGGCCAAATCGAGTTTCACGGACAGTTCCGCTTTTGTCTTGAGTTGCTTCATGAACCTGCCATTCGCGAAGAAGGCGATATCGCAGCGGCAGGTACTCGTCTGACGATGACACTAGTGCCGCCGGATCCATCTCTACGTCTTCGAGAGGATGCTCGTTGTTGAAAGGGCCGTTGTACGGTGAATGCGGTTCAACGAACGCCACAATCAGAATGAAAGGATGTTTGCGGTTTCGGTGAATGAATTCGCATGCGTGGTGTTCGAGGAATTTTGGCTGCGACAATGCCAACGTTAAGTTGCTGATAGTGAGTGATGAGAAGCCTCCTTTTTCATGATCAGGGGCGAAGCCCTTTCTGAGCAAAAACTTGCTGTAATCACTTAGTCCTTCTACGGAAACCCAGTGGTGAAATCCTCGTTTCGTCGGTGGCTGATCGGGCAGGTGCCACTTGCCAACGTAACCTGCACGGTAGTTATCGCCGATCAGCTCGGGCAACGTGGCCAGACGTCGATCCAGAGTGAATCCATTATTGGTGCAGCCTGTAGTGTGAGGCCAAAGCCCGGTCATCAAAGACGCGCGCGAGGGCGAACACACCGGTTGGGTAACGTAAGCCTGGTTGAAAATGACGCACTGAGACGCGAGTTTATTTAAATTGGGGGCGTGAACCTTCCCGTTTCCGTAGCAAGCGAGAGTATCGGCCCGTTGTTGATCGGGCAGGAAAATAACGAGGTTACGCTTGCGTCGATGCTGACCTAATTGCGACGTCATACCAAACTGTGCAAGGCGCGAATTTCACGATAGGGTCGAACGTTTCGGGCTAGGTCGATCTTATCCCTACAAGACCGGCTCGTCAGTGAATTATTTTCGCACAGCGGCGCCAGCGATCAAAGCGTTGAGCCGCGCTTTGCGGCGATCGGCGGCGTTGCGATGAATGATACCTCGCTTGGCTGCTTTATCGAGCGCAGAAATCAGGCTGCGAATTTGTTCGGCGTCAGGTTTGGTCGCGCCGCGAACGCGCTTTTGTAGCGTGCGCAATCCCGTCCGGACGCCGCGCTTTTGGTTAGCGCGAGCGAGCGATTGGCGGGAACGTTTCGCTGCGGATTTGGTATTGGCCATGGTGGTGTTACCGAAGATTTACGGGGCGTGGACGGTCGCGCAGACCGCCAAAATGTCAAGATGCCGATCTTGAATCAGGCGCGCGGACCGGACGCGATCTTCATTTGCGAAGAATCTCGTCGTGGTCCCGAAGCGGGAGCGTCAAAGCCGTAAACTTCAGGATCGGCCATTTTCGAAGCTTTTGGCAATCGGTCCTGAACAATCTCAACTGGAGCGCCAATCGGAAGCTGGTTGTAAAGTGCGGTCACGTCGCTCGATCTCATCCGGACGCAGCCGAAGCTGGCCGGCCGGCCAATCGTTTTCTCTTCGTTCGTTCCATGAATGTAAATGCAGCGCTTGAAAGCATGCTCATTCGAGGATTGCAATCCACGCAGCCAAATAATGCGCGTCATCACCGGATCGCGGCCGGGAGTATTCGGCTGCAGAATCTCGCCGGTCCAGCGACGATTATGGAATACCGCTCCAGACGGCGCGTGGTCGCCGATTTTTTGTGCGACCTGCAATAATCCAAGTGGAGTGGCGAGACTGCCCCAGGCATCGCCCAAACCGTATTTGGAAGTCGAAACCAGATATGTCGCCGCAATCGTTCCATTCTCGATCAGCATCAGCTTTTGATCTCGCACGCTGATGATGACGCGAGTGGAAAGGGTTGGAGCCGGTATGGTAACGGCATAGACAGGGAAAACGCACCAGATGAGCGCCACGAGGACTGCGGAGGAACGAAACATCCGCGCTCTCTTACTCAGAAAACGCGCTTTGTCACGCGGGAATTGGAGAGGGCGAGCGGGAGCCGCCGAAGCTGAACCTTGGCGACCAAGGCAGGAGCGATGAAAGGGAGACATAGAAGAAGCCGCCTTGAAACATGAGCAGGAACGGTACCGACAGGAACTGCCCATGAGTTATTGCGAACCAGACGAAATAGCTAAAATAGATCGCGAAGGCCAGTTCTGCGATCGGCAGTGCCGATTTTAGCGGCCGGTATTTGCAACTCCGCCACGCCTGCGATTTTCGCTCGATCCCGTACTTCGGTGTCCGCGTGAAATCCGATTTGTGATTGAAGATCGCTTCCAGGACGGCGCGTGCGTTGTTGAGCGACAGACCGATACCGAGCGCGAGCAAGCACGGAAGGAGCAACATTTGTTTCATCCAAGTGCGCGGATGAAGCTCGCGTTGGGCGCAAACGTAAAAGATCGCTACGGATACTGAGGCAGTCAGAAAAATCGGGACGTCGATCAAGAAAGTGCGGACCCAGCCCGATTGCGGCCCGCCACTGGAGGGATGCAAAAGCACGCACAAACAGGCCAGAAGCAAATACGCAAAATTCGAGACCAAGTGGCCGGTTGCTTCAGCTTTAATCGCGAATGGAAGTTCGCTCCGCCAAATCCGCGGCAGCAGTTTCTTGCACGTTTGAATAGAGCCTTTGGTCCAGCGGTGCTGTTGCGACTTGAAGCCATTCATGTCCACCGGCAACTCGGCCGGCGTGACGACGTCGGGAAGGAAAATAAATTTCCATCCCGCCAGCTGCGCGCGATAACTCAGATCGAGATCTTCACAGAGTGTGTCGTGCTGCCAGCCGCCGGCTTCCTCGATGCACGAGCGCCGCCAAAGGCCGGCCGTGCCGTTGAAATTAAAAAAGCGTCCACTTCGGCTGCGCGCCGTTTGTTCGAGCAAATGATGGCCGTCCAAAAACATGGCCTGCATCCGTGTGAGTAGTGAGTAGCCGCGATTCAAATGGCCCCAGCGACTTTGGATCATGCCGATTTTCGGATCGGTGAAAAAATGGATGGTGCGTTGAAGTAAATCTCGCGGCGCGACGAAATCGGCATCGAGAATACAAACAAACTCACCGCCGGCCGATTCGAGTCCGACTGCAAGTGCACCGGCCTTGAAACCGGTCCGGTCGACCCGATGAATAAGCTGAACATCGAAACCGCGCTGACGCAATTCCTCAGCGCACGAAGCGGTCACTTCCCGCGTGTCGTCGGTGGAATCGTCCAGCACCTGGATTTGCAGCAAATTTCTCGGGTAATCCAGTTCACTGACCGAACGCAGAAGGCGCTCCACCACGTAAACTTCATTAAAAATCGGGAGCTGAACCGTTACCTTTGGCAGCTGCTGGAACCGGCCGGCTGGAACGGACGCGCGTTTGCGGTTCTTTAGGAAAAGATAAATGATGAAATACCGGTGAACGCCGTAGGCAGAGAGACCGATGAGCACGGCGAGGTAACACGCCGTCCAAATCACATAGCCGAGGCTTCCTTGCATAAGGTTGGCTGCCAGTTATTAAGACAGCAGGTGCGCATGATGGCGCTTCCGTCGCAGGCGTCAAATCAAAAATGGCGCGCTTGCCTCGACAAAACAGCGCGAAAACGCGCGAAAGTCGGCACACTGTCGATCTTCGTTGCGATGATGCTGGCAGCGACAGCAATTGCCGCGAACCAGGAAGAGCCGAACGAAGACAAGCAGCACCAGCGCGAAGAACTTGGCGTCAATCACTACACCGCGCCTTCGATCGAAAGGATCTTTGCGCAGCTCGATCAGCTTCGCCCGCTGCCATTCGAGCAATTGAAGCGTGAACTTCCGCAATCGATCACCGGCGGGCGCGAGCGCAAAGGATTGATCTTTGGCGGATTGATTGCGGATGGTTTTCTGATTGTCGAAGCCGAGAAGAAAAGTCTGGTCGAAAGTTTCGGACGGGTTTTGATAGAACAAGCGCGAGCACTTGGCGTCGGAGATCGCGTTATGCGCCACAGCGCAAGCCTGAATGACCTCGGACGTCGCGGCGAGTGGCAGCAAGTGCGCCAGGAACTGATCGCCACACAGGCGGATGTCGAACAAGCAATGGTCGACTTGCGCGATGAAAAGATGGCGCACTTGATCAGTCTCGGCGGCTGGTTGCGCGGCTTGGAGATTTCCGCGGGAGCGGCGGAAGCGCAATTCTCGCCCCAGCGCGCAACGATCTTGGTACAACCAGATCTGGCGGACTATTTCGGCGCGGAATTGAAAACGCTGCCGCCGGCGCTCGCACACACGCCGCTCTTTGAAAAAATTCGAGGCAGCATAAAGAAATTGCAGCCGATATTGAGCAAATCGCCTCACGCGCTCACTCGCGCAGACACAAGTGCCATTCGAGCGGAAGTCAGTGAGTTGAACGACGCGATTCGGCAAGGCGAATAATCAGTCCGCGCTCCGGGCGAGCGGCAAGCGTTTTGCTGATATGCTATCTTTGCCCCCCAGCGTTATGCCATTCCGATACCTCTTTAAGAAAGGCCGGCACGATCGGTTCGAGCGCTTCAACATCGTCGTCTCGATTCTTTTGGCCGGCTGGGTGCCGTCCATTCTGACGGTTTGGTTTTCCTATACCTTTCTGACCAAGATGCTGGAGTCGCGGATCTTGCGAGACCGGCAAACATTCGTTCAACTAATCAGTCGCCTCGTCGGCGACGACCTCAGTCGAACAGAAGGCATCACCGATTATTATCAGACGCTTCCGGAAGTCGCGCGGATCCTGAATTCATCGAACCCAGAGTCGGCGGCGCAGCAATGGCTCGGAACCACTTTTTATGCGCATCCACGGATCGACGGAATGTTTTTGACCGGGCGTGACGGGCGATTGATCGCGTCGATTCCCTACGATCCGGCGCTGATTGGAAAAGATTTCGACTCCAATCTTTGGCGCGCGCAATCGGAAAAAATTCCCGGCGCTTTTGTTTCACCAGTGCACGCGCGCTTTTCGGACAAGAGGATGGTGACCGACATCGTGGGCGCAGTGCGAACGCCGGACAAAGACATCGCCGGCTATCTCGGTGTCTCGGTCTTGGTGGAGCGAATCGGGCGGCGACTGTCCGCTATTCAATTCGCCGACCAATCGACCTGCCAGGTCATTGATCAAACCGGACAACCGCTGTTCACGAACGATTTCCGCCCAAACACGGGCGCTTCTTCAGCGCGCGAATCGATTCTACCGAAGGAAATTAACGAAACGAAACAGGGGAACGTAGAGCGGGCCGGCAACCTTTATTCTTTTTGTCCGGTTGAGTCCACCGGATGGACGGTAGTGGTCAAGCAACCAAAGGATGTCGCTTACAGACCGGTCCGCGATTTAGTCGGGCGCATGGGCGTTCTGGCCACCTGGTTGATGGCCCTGACTACTATCTTCGCGTGGTTTGGCGGGATCTTTTACCGGCGCCAGACCGAAGCCGCCCGGCGGATTGAGCGCGAGGTAACTTTCAGTGAGAAGATCCTCGCTAACATGCCAATCGGCATCGCCTTCATCGATCCAAACTCGCGAAAATTCTCGCAAGCCAACGAAGCGTTTACGCAAATGGCCCAACGTTTCGGCGGTTTGCCCCGCCGCGGGGAGATCACCGAGGCAACCTTCGACGACGTGAAGATTGCCCCGGCCGATGCGATTGAACGCGTCCTTTCCTTCGGGAGGCCCTTTCAACTGATCGAGCAACCGTTTCAGGATGAGGGCGGCATGACTCACTTCGCCAACGTTACGCTGCTGCGCTTGCAAGCCGGCGACCAAACCATTCAAGGCGTGCTTTATTTCGTAGAAGACAAAACACGCGACGTCACTTTGCGCTACGAGCTCATTAATGCCAATGCGGCCAAAGACCAGTTTCTCGCCCTGCTTTCACACGAATTGCGCAACCCTCTCTCGCCGGTCATCGCAATGGTCGGTGAACTAGAGGCCACGACGCCACATTCGCCCAAACTGCGCCAGGCGCTGGAAGTCATTCGACGAAATGTCGAATTGGAGGCCCGATTGATCGACGATTTGTTGGACGTCACGCGCATCGCCAAAGGCAAATTGCAACTCAGCTTCGAAGTCGTCGATGTGCATGAGATTTTGCAACGCGCCTACGAAATCTGCCGCGAAGAGATGGCCAAGAAATCAATCGAGGCAAAATTTGAGCTGAGCGCGGAACGCGTCTACGTGGAAGGCGACCCGGCTCGATTGCAGCAAGTATTTTGGAATCTGATCAAGAACAGTGTCAAATTTACGCCCGCCAATGGCCGCATTACTATCGCGACTTCGAGCCCACTCGCGGACGAAATTCAAATCCGCATCACCGATACCGGAATCGGAATCGAGCCGGACAAGATGGAAAAAATCTTCAACGCGTTTGAACAGGGACAAACTTCCATTACGCGCCGCTTCGGCGGTCTCGGTCTTGGACTGGCCATTTCCAAGGCGATGGCCGATGCGCACCGAGGAAAAATTCGCGTCGAGAGCCCGGGTAAAGATAAAGGCGCGACCTTTATTGTTGAGTTGAAAACGGTCGCTGCGCCGGTCAGTGCGGCAAATGGCGCGGACGGCGAGCGCCCTGCTGTTTCGGAAAAGAAGCCGCTGCTCTCACGCAAGCACCGTCTTCTCGTCGTCGACGATCACGCTGATACCTGCACGGGAATGAAAATGATGCTCGAGCGCAGCGGTTACGATATCACCGTGGCGTATTCCGCCGGACAGGCTGTGGAAAAAACGCAGGAAGCCGATTTCGATTTACTGATCAGCGACATCGGCCTGCCTGACCGAAGCGGTTATGAGTTGATGCGCGAATTGCGGCAGAGCAAGGGCTTGCGGGGAATCGCGCTCAGCGGCTTCGGGATGGAAAGCGATGTGAACAAGGCACGCGATGCCGGATTTTCAGAGCACCTCACCAAGCCGATCAACTTTGACCGGCTCCAGCAGGCCATCCGACAACTTCTCGAATCAACATCTTAAAATCGCCAGGCGACGATGTCGATTTTACTGCTCGTTATTTATCGCCGACCGTCGCTGCAGTTGTCGTCTTCTTGGCCGCGGCGTCCTTCAATTCGCGCGACAGTTTTTCCACACGCTGCCGCATCACTTTCCCGGCTTTGAATTTTACGGTCGCGCGCGATGGAATGACGAAACTGCTGCCAGGCTGATTTGGGTTTCGTCCCACCCGCGGTTTGGTCAATCGCGGTTGGAAAATTCCAAAATTGCGCAGTTCAACTGGAACGTTGTTGGCTAAACTGTCGGTGATTTTGTCGAGGGTGCGCTGGACAATGTCGAAGACCTGATGTTGGACCATCCCGGTCTGGTTGCTAATCGCAACGACGATGTCACGTTTCGTTAATTTTGCCATACTCTCCAAACAAGGAATCGTGTCTCGGGTCACAATTGGGGGCAAAATTGACAAAGAAAAGTAAATTCTTTGCCCTGAGCAGCCTACGCTGCGCGCTGATGCCAATCAGTGCGCGGTTGCGGGGCGCCGCAAAAGACGGTTCAAGTAATAATTGAATGCCGTCTGCTCGGCCAGCTTCTTGCGTCGCGCTTTGAGCTGGCCCTGCATCAAACCGAGTTTTGTGAAGACACCGTTCCAATCTGTCTCCAGACGGCGAACTTCGTCATTCGATAGATCGCGGACGCCGCGGACCGAGACGCCCCGCTGCAAAACGCTCATCGCTTTGCCAGAGACCTCCGCCACAATATTCAGTTCGCAAAGGACGTACTCGATCTCCTGCAACAAATTGCCACGGATTTCGGTGAACTGGCGTTCTTGTTCAGTGGATATGATTGGCTTGGCCTTATCCAGGCCGTAGGTGATGAGATCGTGGAGTTTTTTCCAGTTCTCCAGCTGCAGCGCGACTAAACGCAGCTTTGCCTCGAGATTCTTATCGCGCATCGGGAGAGTCTCAAAGACTGACGAGCTCGAGCGTTTCATCGAGCTTTTGCAAGTTATCAATAAGCAGGTGAGCCCATGGGCGATTCACAGTTTGCTCCTGGCTAATGATTCCTTCCTCAAAATAGAAGCGGCCCTGCCGCCACCGGAAAATCTCGGCCACCGCAGCCTCGCCTGCGACCGAACCGAACACTGCATGTCGCACTGAGCCTTGCTGGAGATAGATCTCGCTGTTTCCGCGGCCTGATTTAAAGGTAAAGCGTCCGCTCCGCTGGCTTAAACAGCTCATTTGCAAAATCTCGGCCGCCGAAAATTGATTAAGATTTCCGATGAGCGAGTGGCAGGGATCGATTCCTTCCGCAGCCGTGCCTGCATGCGAATCGAGCGATCGAACAAAACGTGTTAAGGTCGCTCGCAAGCGTCGATCGCTTCGCGCGGTGGACAGCAATTCGATATTCTGTTCCTTCGCCCTCGGACCGACATCTGAGCGGCGCCCGCTCTGAAGCAAACAAGCGATGGTAAGAGACGGAAAATGTTGCCGCAGATTGGTCGCCTGCTCAACCGCCAGCGCGGCATCGCCCTCGATGACTAGACCATCGAAGTTTTCCTCGAGCAGCGCCTGCACTGCTTCGGACAGGTTCCGCACAATCTGCGTCTCCAAATCCTCGATCTGGTCGAGAATGGCGAGCGCCCGGTCTTGGAAGACGGGGTCGGCGTTTAAGGTCAGGACTCTAGTTTCCACAATTCCCAAAAAGGTGTTAAAACCTATAGCAAGAACCTTGCCGGGGGGTCCCTTTACCCAGGCGCCTTCTAGCCTTTCCACTCTTCCCGGGGCGGCGGCGCGGCAAAGTGCTCCGGGGCAACGGCGTGCGCCGTCCGAAAATGAACCTTCGCCACCTCCCGAAGGACACCCGCCCCCTTACTTTCAACCAGCTTTTCGGCGGTGGTTTTCACCGCTGGGGAGACGCCCCGCTCCAATCGCATTCCAACCCTTTTCCCTTCCCGATCCAGCCAATTAATGAAGGCCTCCCGGGCCAAAATCGATGCCGCTGCTACCGCGATATCTGATTCGGCACGCGGCCGCTGTTGGATGTCGATCTTGCGGCCGTGGCGAAGCAACGATTGTTCGATTACCCGCGCATCCGCGAATTGGTCGGACAACGAACGCGGGCAATCTGGCTTCTTTGCCAACAAGTTTTCGATGACCCGTGCGTGACCCCAGGCCAGAAGCTTGTTCAGGTTCCCGAATTTTTCATACAGCTCGTTATATTTTGCCGGACCGATTAACACGACGTCGACCAAACCCATCGAATTTTTTCGAATCGAATCTGCCAACGCGCGGATTCGGGCATCTGAACTAACGCGCTTACTATCTTGGATCCCGGCATCGATCAATTTGCGCGCGATTCCACGATCAACGTAAGCTCCCGCGATCACCAGCGGACCAAAAAAATCGCCCTTGCCGCTTTCGTCGACACCGAAATGCGGCTCGAACATTTCCGGCGCGTGGACCTCTTCGTAGCCGAGTTTCGCTTCACCCAGAATTTTCGGCTCCAGCTCGAACTGCACGAATTCTTCCACGCCCTTGCCCTGCGCGAGTACTTTTGGTCCTTTCTCGTAAACGGCGACGCTCAGTTTGTTTTTTTGGGCAAACAAAAGAGTGTACTGCTTGGCCGAAAACTCGAAACCCAGTTCATCCAGCAGCGAACGGAGTTTACTTGCTTGATCTTTCGTTAGCAGGTGGGTGTAGGAATTCACCTTTCGCGTGCACCTTCTTGTCATTCCGACCGAAAGTCGAGGAATGGAGCAAGCGGAACGAGCGACATGGACGGTTGCGCCGCGAGGGTAGCGGCGAGAGAGTCGGGTGACGAACGAGTTCAATCTCTTACTGTTTCCGGAAATATTAAGAGATGTCTCGACTTCGCTCGACATGACAAAAGAGAAAGCTTTTCGCTCCATTCTCCTTCGCTGGTACCGTCAGCACGGCCGCGACCTTCCCTGGCGCCGAACACGCGATCCATATGCGGTTCTCGTCTCCGAGTTCATGCTTCAGCAAACCCAAGTCGCCACAGTGTTGCCGTATTATAGAAAGTGGCTGCAACGA
>JALYKJ010000260.1 GCA_030774845.1 Verrucomicrobiota bacterium | reverse complement strand
ACGGTGCTGAGCGCGACTTGCGGCGCTTTCACGTCCATCTCGTCCAAAATCTTTTGCACTTTGACCACGATTTCCTGATTGCCCAGCATGATGATGCTATTTGTGCGTTGATCGGCGATGATTTTCGCGTTCCCGATCGTGACGGCTTTCGGCGTCGTATCGATTGGCTGAGTGGAAAGTTCTTCTGAAATGTTGAGCGTTCCGCCGCCTGTGCCGCTTGCTGAAGTGCCAGTCGTGCCGGTAGTCGACGTCGATGTTGTCGCGAGACCGCCACTCGTCGCAGTTGCGGTTGTCGTCCGTCGCGGCTGACCTGGGCTAGCGCCAGGCCCGGGAGCAGCGCCTTCCGCACCCCCACCAGTCTGCCCCGGTTCGCTCAGCGCTTGCACGATGACCGGCAAAACATCAGCCGCCGAGATATAATTGAGCGCACGCGTGACCGGTTTGGCGAATTCCACATTCGCATCGAACTCGGAGATGAGTTTGCGAACGAACGGCATGTTGACCGGGCGGGTGATGACGTGAATCCGATTTGTGCGTATGTCAGCCGACAGTTTTATCTTGCCAACGACGACCGACTCCTCAGTCAGCGCGGTTAATCCGGCCAGCTCATTGACTTCAGCAGGCTGCGGCACATTTGGCGCACCGCCGGGGCGAACGCCACGGACGCCGCCAGGCGTCCCGGTCTTTTCGCCTTTCTCGAAAATGTCTTTGAGCATGTCCACCACTTTGCTGGCATCAGCGCGTTCGAGTTTGATGAACTCGCTCACCACTTCCGCCGGCGGCACGTCCACCTGATCGATGATGCGCGCCAGCGTCCGAATCACGCTCGAATTCTCCGTGACCAGAATCGCGCCGGCCTTTGGCAGCGCCAGAAAAGAGGTGTAGGGCTGCGGCGGCGAAAGATATTGCCCAAGCGCCTGCTGCAATTCCTGCGGATCGGCATAGCGCAACTTGAACAGATAACTAATGACGTGGTCGCCATCGGGAATCTCCGTTTCGTCGGAAATGATAGGCACACCGGTGGTGCGCGGATTTCTGCCAGTCCCGACCACTTTGACGATGTCGCTGTCTTCCGATGGGACGAGCGAATAGCCGTTGAGCAGTAAATTCATCTCGATGATTTTTATCGCTTCCTCTCGCGGCACCTCTTTGGCGATGAAGATGTTGACCTTCCCCTGGACGAAATTGTCCATGATTAATTTTTTGCCAGTGAGCTGCTCGTAAAAGCGAAGCACATCCGCGACATCACTGTTTGGAAATTGGAGCTGCACCATTTGCGGCGCACCAGCCCGCGGATTCATCCTCGCCGCTGGAACTGATGCGGCCGGCGCGGCAACAACTCGCGGTACAGACGGCGCCGGCCGCGCGGGTTGACCGGCGACCGGAGGTGCTGGCGTTTCGGAAGGCTGCGCAACGGGCGCAACTTGAGCGAAGCTCGAACTAGCCACGGCAAGCAACAGAACCGATCGATGCACGGTTTTAATGGTGACGACGATGCTAACAGATACGGGATAGCGGGTCAATTTGCTTCGCAGCGCGAAGAAAAGTCAGGGTTGAACTGGACATCGCGCGCGATCTCATATTAAGAATGCCATGCTTCGAAAGATCACATTCCCCAGTTCATGAAAAATCCTCTCCGAATTTTAGCATTCGCTGTCTGCGTACTTGCGGGCATCGCTTTCGCCGGCGATTTCAAAAGCGCCATCATCGCAGGAAGCGGTTCTTTATCGCTTCCCCACGTGGCTAATGATCAGTCCTGGTGATCCGCAATTTCACGCAAGATGGTGCTGTAAGCTCGCGGGGATTTGTAATGGTCACAACCCACACCGGAACTGCCAATGTGCTTACTGCAGCGATTCTTGACCCAAGCAACACTTCTTCACTCGAAGTTATCAATGACGTCGTCATCGCTGGCCCAGCAGATGTCACTGTGACATGCGGTGATGGAACCGATTGTTTCATCACTTACAGGAAAGGCTCGGAATAGCAGCAACGCTCACGAACATTCGGTCCGCATCGCAGAAGTAAAAATGAGCAGGCACTCGGCGGCATTCTTGGTTAGCTGCCTTTGCATTGCAGTCTCTCTTGCCGGTGACTTCGAGAGCGTGGTCATCCCTGAAACGGGCCCGACTCTGACAGTCGTCGTTCCCGACAAACATTTTCTGCGAATCCACAACTTTACGCAGGAAGGAACCGCTACTCAGCGCGGTGTCGTAATTGTAAACGCCGGTACTCCAACTCCCACCCCCACACCAACTCCAACCGGAACACCGACACCAACTGTGACTCCCACCGCGACGCCGACGCCTACTCCAACCGCAACGCCAACTGCCACTCCGACTCCGACTCCGACGCCAACGCCGACCCCGACACCGCCTACGCAAACGGTGCTCACGGCAACAATCATCGACCCCGGCACGTCTCCACCGGAATTCATCAAACCAGTAACGATCCCTGGTCCGGTAACTGTAACAGTCTCGCCGGTGATGAATGCGAAACTGTTCATAACTTACACACGAATCTCGGAAGCGACGCCAACTCCGACGCCATAATGCGCCTGATCTTCCTGGCTTTTTCTATTGCGCCGCTTGCGATGCTTGGAGTCGCACCGTCGGCATTAGCGGCAACTCAAACAGACGCCGCTTCCGAAATTCGAAACGTCCTGAAATCACAGCAGGACGCATGGAATCGCGGTGACATCAACGCGTTCATGAACGGCTACTGGCACTCCGACCAAACAGTCTTCGTCTCCGGGGATGAAGTCAGCCGCGGCTGGCAGAAAGTTTTGGATCGTTACAAGACGAAATATTCCGATCACGCCAAAATGGGAACGCTGACGTTCTCCGATCTTGAGATCACGCCGTTGAGTGACGATTCAGCCGTCGCGCTCGGCCGTTGGGAACTCAAACGCGCGAGCGACAATCCTCACGGCCGTTTCACATTAATTTTTCGGCGTTTTCCCGACGGCTGGAAAATCGTGCTCGATCACACATCGGCGGCTTCACCGCCGTGAATCACATCTTCAGCCGCGCGAGCAACTTTTCGTGAATGTTGTCGAATCCGCCGTTGCTAAAAACGGCGACGACATCGTCCCGTTTCAGCAGCGGCACGATTCGATCGACAATCGCGTCGGCATTTTTTTCGTAAAAGGCCGGACGCCCGCTTTCCGAAATTTCTTTTACCATTTCCTCCGGATGTAATCGCTCCGCCTCCGGAATTTGTTCCAGCCGTGCCACTTGCGCGATGAACACGCCATCTGCCACTTTGAGCGCCTCCGGTAGTTCTTTCTGAAAAACTGCGCGCCGGGTCGTGTTCGAGCGCGGCTCGAAGATCGCCCAAATCCGGTGGCCGTGATAACGCTGCCGCAGCGCTTGCAACGTTTGCGCGATCGCCGTCGGGTGATGGCCGAAGTCGTCGATCACTTTCACACCGCCCGCTTCGCCGCGCACTTCCTGCCGCCGCGCGATCCCGGAAAAACTTTTCAGCGCATTGTCGATCTTCGCTTTCGGCACGTCGTAAAATCGCGCCGCGCTCGCAGCCATCGCCGCGTTGCGCACGTTGAATTCGCCGATCAGCGGAATTTCATAAACGTCGTCGCCAAGCTTGAACTGCGAACCCTCCGACGAATAGGTGACGTCGCGAATGCGTTGCGCGCAGTTTTTCGAAAAACCGACTTCCACCAGTTGAGCCAGACAATCTTTCGCGACTTCCACGCAGTTGTGATCGTCGCCGTTGACCAAAACCATGCCGTTTTGCGGAACGATGTTGAGCAACCGGCGAAAGCTGAGTTTTATCTCGTCGAGATTCCTGAAGATATCGGCGTGATCGAACTCGACGTTGTTTACGATCACGAGTTCCGGCAAATAGTGAATGAACTTCGAGCGCTTGTCGAAAAACGCGCTGTCGTATTCGTCGCCTTCGATCACGAAATATTTGGAATCGTTCAACCGCGCCCCCTGCCCGAGATTTTTTGGAATACCGCCGACCAGATAACCGGGTTTACGTCCCGCTTTTTCCATGATCCAGGTCAGCAACGACGTAGTCGTTGTTTTTCCGTGCGTTCCGGTGACGACGAGGTTGTGTTTGCCGCGGAGAAAATAATTTTTCAGAACTTCTGGGAGCGAGAGATAAAAAAGTTTCAGGTTCAGCACCGCTTCCACTTCCGGATTGCCGCGCTTCATCGCGTTGCCGATCACGACCACATCGGCATCGGCCGGAATATTCGCCGCGCGGTAACCTTGATGAAGTCTGATGCCGTGTTGTTCGAGAAAGATCGACATCGGCGGATAAATGTTTTCGTCGGACCCGGTCACGCTGAAGCCGCGCTCGCGCAATTCCGCCGCCACCGAGCCCATCGCCGTCCCGCAGATGCCAAGAAAATGAAAATGCCGCGGTTCGCTTGTCACGCGGAATTCTTTACGCCGGGTCGGTGACTTTGGCTACTGAGAGGTCATCATCTGCAGATTTGCGCGGAGATCATGCGACCTTCAAGGATCGAACGGCGGCGCGGGTTGTTAGCACGCGTCGAATCGCTGGCCAACCTTACAGTCCGCCAGGTAGGTTAGAACGCTGGCACACTTGCGAACGGCCGTGGCCGCATCGCACCACGTTCGGCCGCAGCTTCGCCAACTCCCTGACCGAGGAGCGGGTCGCTTTCCAACCCGCCGTGAACGGTGTCGGTTGGCCGCGATAATTGCTGCTGCCCCGGTAGTAATCCGCTCCGGAATTCCATGTTCATTATAGCAAACGCCTCCCCGGCGATGCTGCGTCACGGTCTGCCTTCAGGCGACCAGCGGCATTGATCCGACTGGAATTTCTCCAATTACTCGTGCTCTGCGAAGCCGGAATCGTGATCTTCCCGCCAGGACCGGGAGCAGCGCGATCGAGCAAGGAAAGCAGTTGCCCACTATCGCTGACGTTGATTACGCTGCCGGTCGCCCTGTCACTTCGAGGACCGCCGCGTCCTTGATTTTGGACCGGGCGATTGGCGCCAATTGCTACACCAGCCGATCTATTGACGGCGGTGGGGGCGGGGCCAAACGGCGGGGCATTGCTTAGAGGTTGAGAGTTATTC
>JALYKJ010000259.1 GCA_030774845.1 Verrucomicrobiota bacterium | reverse complement strand
TTCGCCACGATAATAAACGGGGAAAGACTGTTGGACTAAAATTCGATGTCCGCGTCGTTTAAGCTCAATACTGATCGCCCGATCATACAACTTTTCGTCAAGCCCGGGCTTCAATTCATTAAGGACTTCCATAGCCATCCCGATGATAACGCCGCTCAGTTCTTCATGAATTATTTTCCGCATCCGCCTTATCCGTGTAATCCGTGGTCAAATTTTCAATCGCTGCTTCATTTCCCGTTTTTGATCGGCGCGCGCGTAGGCCTCCTCGGCGCTGATCAAACCGCGGTTGCAAAGATCGAGAAGCGCGTCGTCCATCAGCTGCATGCCTTGTTTCTTTCCGGTCTGAATTATTCCCGGGAGCATGAAGGTCTTTGCTTCGCGGATGACGTTGGCGACTGCCGGAGTGTTCGTAAGTATTTCGAGCGCCAGCACGCGCCCCTTGCTGTCGGGCCGCGGAATTAGTTGCTGACTGATTACGCCGCGCAACGATTCGCTGACCATGATGCGAATCTGCTCCTGTTGACCGGGCGGAAAGACGTCGAGCAACCGATCGAGCGTGCGCGACGCGTTGCTAGTGTGCAGTGTTCCCAAGACCAAGTGCCCGGTCTCGGCAGCTGTGATGGCGAGCGAAATCGTTTCCAAATCGCGCATTTCGCCGATCATGATGACATCGGGATCCTCGCGGAGCGCACCGCGCAACGCCGCCGCGAACGAGCGGGTATGCGTGTGCACTTCGCGTTGGGTGATGTGGCAACCTTTTGGTTCCAACACATACTCGATCGGATCTTCGAGGGTGATGATGTGCTCGCGACGCTCGATGTTCGCTTGCTCCACCAAAGCAGCGAGCGTGGTCGATTTTCCACTGCCGACCGAGCCGGTGACGAGAATCAGTCCGTTTTGATAACGCGTGAGGAGTTTGAGATGCTCGGGCAAACCGAGCTCGTCCATCGTTTGCACCTTTGTGTTAATGATGCGAAAGACGAGATCGACCCCGAGCCGCTGGCGGACAACGCTGGTGCGATACCGGCCGAATGCATTCGCGTAGGCAAAATCGGCGTCACCTCGTTCGTTCAAATGCGTTTTGTGCAGGCTGGAAAGAAAACCTTCTGCGAGCGCGAGCGTCTGGTCAGAGGTGAGACGCGGGGCGTCTGGCCAAATCGGTTGCAGCGTTCCGTGCAATCGCCAGATCGGAGGCGCGTTTACGCCAAGATGAATATCCGACGCGCCGGCACTTTGTCCGATGGCCAGGTATTCATCGACATGCGATAGCGGATGCGAGCGCGGGGAGCTTTCCGTCGATGTTGGGGACATAACGCACCACGATTCTTATGCAGCGCGACGGTGCGCGTAAACTCAAAAGCCTTTCGGCCCGGAACGCCCGCGCCCCGAATAGCTCCCGAGTTTCTTTTCGACAAAGTTCATGACCACTGGTTTGAGCAAGCTAGCGGCGATCCGCAACGCTCCCAATATAAATCCAGCCTCTAACAGCGCGTGTTTGGATTTCGTTGCGCCCTTTGCATCGACATAAATTTTTTTCTTCCGGCTCACGACCGCCGTCACCAGCAAACCAACCGCGATCGCACCGATAATCCACGGGACCGGCTCGCGCCGGACCGAGCGACGAATTTTACGCGGCAAATCAACTTCCTCGCGAACGCGGTTCAACCTGAGCGCGAGATCTTCGCGCGATCGCGCAATTTGCTCTTTCAGTTCCGCGTCTGATTTGTTGTTTCCAGATTTTTTAGCCATTCTCGATCCTTTTTTAATTCGGCCGTGGTCGCGCGAAAGAGCGGGCGCTTAATTCCACTGCGCGCGATTAACAGAAAAATCAGCGCCATCAACAAATGGAGGCCGGCGGCAGCCAAGGCCGTCCACAACCATGAGACTTTTGCCAGATGAGCCACCGCCACAACCGCAGTCGCGAGGAGAAAGACGTATCCAAACGCGAAAAACAACAGACCTGCCATCAAACAGATTGTGACCAGAACGAACTGGATGAGCGCCGCTTTCGATTCCGTCGCAAAGAGTGCGGCGCGACTCTCGAAAAAATCCGCGAGCGTGCTCGCGAGCGCGACCAAACTGCCGATGAAACCGGTCTGGCGCGTTCGACTTTGGGACAGCGAATTTTCGCCAGGCATTCAGCAAATCGCGATCAGCGCCGGAAAATCAGCCCAAGAACAAATCCCACGCCGAGCGCGGTGAAGATTGCCTTGGTCGGATTTTCGCGGACGTACTCTTCCGCATCGTCCTGAAACGTCCGCGCGCGCGTTCGCGCATCGCCCCATGCTTGCTCGGCTTTGCCGCGTGCGTCCGTCCAGGCATGTTCCGCTTTCTGCCGGGCATCGCCGAAAGCTTGCTCTGCTTTGCCGCGGTATTCGCCAGCAATCGCGCCGGCCGCGTCCCGTAAATCCTCGGCCGCTTTGCGGGCGTGCATTTTGCTGCTCTCGAATTTGTTCTGCGCATCCGCCCCGGCGGACGCTCGATGTGATTTGTTTTCTTCAGCCATAGTGCTCTCCATTTAAATTTCGTTATAGGAACTATCCGCGCGCTTGCGATCTTGAGCAAATCGGGCACCGAATGTCGATCTTTCGCTTATTGCTCGCGGAAAATGATGCGGGCCTTGGTCAAATCGTAAGGCGAAAGCTCCACCGAAACTTTATCGCCCGGAACGATGCGGATGAAATGCTTGCGCATTTTGCCCGAGATGTGCGCGAGAACGTTGCGCTGACCGGCGAGATCGACCCGAAACATCGTTCCCGGCAAAACCTGAGTCACCGTGCCTTCCATCACGATCTGTTCTTCCTTCGGCATCGCGCCAAAATATATCCGCGACGCGGCGTCCCTCAACCACTGTAGCCACCGCCCTGCGGGCGGTAACGTCGCAGAGCGACGTGGCTACAACTGATGTCGATCTTATTGCACGTCTTCGAGCGACACGCTTGGCAAGTATTCGCCAAGTTCCTGACGTTTCCACCACGCGCCCGTTTCGCGATGTTCCTTCGCTGTCGTGAAACGGTAGCGGTAAAAAGTCGCGCGAACGTAGCGCGGCGGATTTTGCGGAAATGGATTCCGTTCGAAAAGCGCTGCGACTTGCGGTTTGCCGTGCAACAGACAAATCACCGTTTGAACAAACCATGGGTTCTTTCGATACGAGCCGAGCGCAGCGAACCACATTTGCCAGTCGAGCCGCGGTTGATGCGGTGCACACCAACCCGGCGCGCGGTTTGCGCTGCCCGGCTTCCATTTGAACTCGTAAGGCTGCCAATCAATTCCGTCAGCGCTGCCTTCGATCACAATCTCGCGCCGGTCTTTTGTCATCACGCGAAAAAGACCGTAGCCGTTTACGATTCGGAAAGATTCCGCTCGCGCATAAACGGATCCGAGCAGGGGCGACCATTCCACTTCCGGTTCGAACGCGCTGTAAATCAGCCGCACATTGAGCGGCAAAGTGAGAATAATTACCGCAGCCGCCGCACAACGCGACAATCTATGAGCAAAATAATGGGACACGACGGCGCGTCTCCCTCCATCTGCTTGGAGGGCGCCGCGCTGTCGGCGCCAGATTGAATCATCAATCAACAACAAACAGAGCGCGATCGCCAGCAAATTGAAGAAGCAATAATTGCCCGTCGCCGCGATCGTAATCTGTAGAAAAACGAGAAACCCACACGCAATCAACCGCAATCGGCGCGGCGCCCAAATGAAAAACGGGACAATAATTTCGACAATGAGACAG
>JALYKJ010000258.1 GCA_030774845.1 Verrucomicrobiota bacterium | reverse complement strand
GGATTAATTTCTCGACCGCCGCGCGCGGCGTTTCTGACGTAAACACAATTCGCTTCCACGCGGACGCGATGATTTGTGGCGTCATATCGCTTTTCGTTTCTTCCAGCAGTTCAGCTTTGATTAAGCGCTGTGCTTCTTCTGGATTTTTAATGATCCAATCGGTCAGCTCCGCGTGTGCTTGCGCAAATTTTTTCGCAAGATCGCGTTGTTCGTTGAGGAACTTCACGCTCGAAACCAAAATCGTGGTTGCGACATCCTTTTCTTCGACAATCACTTTTCCGGACGCTTCCTGCTCCAGACGCGACAACCACGGCTCCACCGTCCAGACCGCGTCGACTTTTTTTCCGCGAAATAATCCCAGTTGGTCCGGATTCTGGGTCGGCAGCACTTGAGCGTCGCCTCCGAGCTGCGTGATTTTCAGTCCTCCTTCTGTCAACCACGCACGACACGAAATGTCTTGCGTGTTGCCTAATTGCGGCGTCGCAATTTTCTTGCCGCGAAAATCCGCCGCGCCTTTCAAGTTCTGGTCGGATTGCACGACCAATCCGGATCCGCCGTTCGCCGCGCCGGCAATCAGACGGATTTCTTCGCCCTTCGCTTTCGTGTAGGCATTGAGCGCTGGTCCAGAGCCGACGTAGGTTAAATCGATCGACCTGGCGAAGATTGCTTCCATCGCGCTCGGCCCGGCGTTGTAAACGAACCACTCGATCTTTGTGTCCGCGCCCAGCCGCTGCTCGAACCAGCCCTTGCCTTGTCGCGAAAGCGCGTGCGCGATCACGCCCTGTGCGTGAGTGACGTTTGGAAAATGACCGACCCGAATCTTGGTTTCGCAGTAAACCGGACCCGCGGAGGCGACCGCCAGCAACATCGATAATGACAAGATCCACGTCTTCATTCGCGAATGTCGATCTTGGCACGGGATCGGCGCAACAACAATCGCCGAAACTCAAGAACTACCTCAGCGGCCGCGCGACCAGGATTCCCGAATCGCTTCGATATTTCTTCAGGTAATCCGAAAGCCGCGAATCGACGACCACCTTGCCGTAATTGTTCGGAGCCGAAGCGTGCAAGAAATGCAAAACGCCGTCAGGGGGGCGCAGCGCGAGTCCGACATGCGATGTCGAATATAAACGTCCGTCGTGTGAAACGATTCCGATGATGTCCCCGCTCTGCAGTTTCGGTTCGATTTTAGCGACCCGATCTTTCGGAATTTCGTAGAGCGGCCGCCGTGAAACGTCCGCTTCCATTCTCGCAAGCGGTCCGAGCAGCGATTTATTTGCGGCGAGGTAGCGATAATGCCGCCACGCAACCGTCATTTCGTGCGCGGCGTGCGGCACGCTCCTGCCACCAAGCTTCGTTGTCAGGTCTTCCACCAGCCCGCGTTTATCGTTGTCGTAGAGCCAGTCTTCCAAATAATGCAGGCGCGAAAGATATTCTCCCGTGCAAACGCCGCCCCGATACCGATCGACTTCGATGTAGTGCAAAAAGTTTTCCGGCGTCCAGTTCGCTTCCGGCTCGTTCAGCATCCGCGCGAACGCGAGCGACGTTTCAAAAAACGTCCAGCAATCGAGTCCATTGAAATTCACCGAGGGCGACTCGATCCGATTGTCAATCTCGAGTGTGTACGATTTGTAACGCGTGCCGGTCAGCGCTTGTCCCACCACTGCTGTCCTCTCGCCGATCGGCAGCGATTTCCAATCGTTGCTCTTAGCCAGCGAAACCAATCGATTGAACTGACCTTCGCCTTTGAAAACCGTTTTGAACGGTAGCCGCGTTTCAACGGCGATAGCCGTCGAGCAAATCAAAGTTAACGAAACAATACTTTTCCAGCTGCGCACGAGAGCCAAGACTGAATCCGAAATTGCCGATCAATCAACCCTCACCTGCCGCGTCGCGTCTTCCCTGGGATCGCGACCGGGTGGAGCGCTGAGAGGATGGAGGTGAGGGTGCCGAAGTCTAAATGAACACATTAACTCAGCCGGTAAAACGGTCCCGCAACGAATAGGCCCGCGATTTCAAAAACTCGCGCGGCCGCTCACCCCGAATCGGTTTCATGAAATAACGGAGCGAACGTCGGCCCAGCCGCGGTTCGTAGCCGAATTCCGGCATCAATTCACGGCAGTGCCACTCCACCCAACCGATTTCGTCTTCGTGCAATTCGTTTTTCCATCGCGTGACTGGTTCGGTGTTGATTTCGGAAAAACGGACACCGGCGGCGGAATTGCCCGCCCACGAGCGGCCAACCTTCGTCGGATTGAGAACAATTTCGGGGTCGAAATTAATCTCGAGATAATCGCACACCTTTTGCATCGACATCTTGGGATCGAGCGCGAGATCTTCGTAGCCGACAACCAAGCCCGGAATTTCGCGGTCGCGAATTTTTTTCGCCAACTTTGCGGCGGCACGCCAGTGCGCGACCACATAGTAAACGGAGAACCGCCGTGTCTTTCTCGTGCTCTCGAGTGCAATCTGCGCCGCGAGCAGCGCGCGGGGATCGCGCATCGTTAGCAACAGCTTTGACTTCGGGAATCGATTAAAAATTTCCGGAACGTAATTGCGGTTCGCCGGAGTTTTTTCCACCCAGCGTTTTATTCGTTCAAGCGGCACGCCGACGACCTGTGCGTACGCTTCCATCATCAGCACCAGCAAATCTCTATTCGTGTTCGTCGGATCGAACGCCACGCGTTCAAATGTCTCGAGAAATTTTTGTTTTGGAAACTCGGCGTAATCTTGCCGGCCGCGCATCGTTTGAAATCCGAAAAGCACATTCGTCCAAGATTCTTTGGTCAAATAATCGAACTGGGCCCGGCGTCCGCGCGATCCGTATTTCGTCAAGACCGTCGGGAAATACGCCGTGTCTTGCGGCATCACGAGCAGCTCGGGATGACTGTCGAGGAGCGAGACTAGCAACGTCGTCCCGGATTTCGCCGCGCCGGCGATGAAACAAGCACGCTCGTCGAACGGCAAATTTTCCATCGACATCAACCTAAATCTGGTGGCCTAACCACACAAACCGCCGATCATTCTCAACATGTCCGGGGCTGCACCAGCATTGCTCACGAAATCCGCCGTCGCGGAACGCGCCGATGCTTTAATGCCGCAATACCGAGAAATCATCGCGACCATTCCGCCCGAAGCCGGCTTTGGCGGAATTTGGGAGAGCGAAATGTTTTTGTTCTACGCGACGATCAAACCGTTCGCGCCGAAACAGATTCTCGAATCCGGCCGTGCTCGTGGCAAGAGCACCCTCATTCTCGCGCGCTGCTTTCCCGATGCGCGCATCATCAGCGTCGAGTTCGATCGACAATCAGAGAACGCGGTCGCGGCTGAAGCGAAATTGAAACCCTGCGCCAATGTAGAACTTCTCTACGGCGATTCGCGCGAAATTCTGCCGGAGCGTTTACAAAATGGAGACGCCATTTTGATCGACGGCCCGAAAGACTTCCGCGCGCTCAAACTCGCGCTCGATCTGATGCGCACTGGAAAACCGAGTACTGTTTTCATTCACGATTTTCCGCCAAACTCGCCGCAGCGAAAATTCGTCGAGCGCAACTGGCCCAACGCTTTCTTCGGCGATGATCCGCTATTCCAGCGCTTTCAAAGTTTGGATGACGAGCGCGATCCCCGCCCAAACCCACAGCGTCGCCACGGAATTTTCGTTTGTCTCCCGCCGCCACTGCCGACGCCGCATTTTCTATTGCGACTTCGACTAATGCTTCGCGGCAATCCGTGAATGTTTGATTCAATTCGCGACGCTTATATCGTTCATCGACTGTGCCGAATCCTTTTTCGAGAAAGCGTACGATAGTTCGTCAAACTTCTTCGGGTGGCGCGAAAAAATCGACGCGGGTCAAGCTGCGCCCCGGTAGCGATTGGACAAGGCGCAATTTCATCACCAGCGTCTGGATTCCAACGCTATTCACCAAACGCTCCGG
>JALYKJ010000257.1 GCA_030774845.1 Verrucomicrobiota bacterium | reverse complement strand
GCACGACGCCGACCCACGTCGAAAACGGCGCGGACGATTGCGATCGAATTGGTTCGGTATCGGCCATTTCAGTTTACCAATTTTAAAGATTCAACCAGGCGCGGGTCGCGGACCGGAAAGAGCGAGGTTTTTCCAACGATGCGCAAATAAACGAACGCGAGTGTCGCACCGATGGCGATGAGCGCGGCAAAATCCCAGAGGCTCACGTGGACGCCGGTCCCGTGCAGCGCTGGCAGAACAACCAAATAGATGTCGAGCATCTGCATTAACAAAATCCAAGCAGCGACGTAACAGAGCTGGTGCGGATGTGTTTTGATCGAGCGCAAAAGTAAAATGGCGAAAGGCCCAAAGAATCGCCCGATGACCAAGAGCATGCTCAACGTCCACCACGACTCGGTGTTTCGGGTGAGGAAATATTGCGTCTCCTCCGGCAGGTTTCCATACCAGATGAGCATGTATTGGCTGAAGCCGATGTAGGCCCAGAACACGCAGAAGGCCAACATCCACTTCCCCATGATGTGATAATGCTCGACCGTGACGACGTCTTTTAAATAACCGGCGCTGCGCAATGCGGTGATCACCAGCACGAGCAGCGACATTGAGCTGCCGGCTGCGCCCGCAAAAATGTAAACGCCGAACATGGTCGAGAACCAGCGGTAGTTCAGACTCATCAGCCAATCGAACGCGCCGAAGGTCAGACAAAGCGCGAACAGCGGCAGACTGGCGAACGCGACCTTGCGCAGGCGAATCGTGAATTGCGGATTGCCGTCCTTGTCCTGCCGGACTGAAAAGCGGCGCAACAACTGCGACGCAATGATGAAGAAACCGAGGAAGAAGGCGGCGCGGAGGATGAAGAAATTCAGATTCAGGTAGGCGCGCTTGGAATCGAGGTTGGGTTCTTGATGCGGCGGGATATTCATCCACTCGTAGAGATGTTGTCGCAAAAGGAGGATCGGGATGAAAAAGATCGCGAGCACCGCGACCAGCACGGCGATGTTTTCGAGCTGACGCCGCACGACCACCGTCCATTCCGCGTCGGTGGCGTAATGCACGATGGTCCAGAAAAAGCAGCCGGCGCACAACGTGAAGAAAAAGCCAAACGCAAACAGCCACGAGAAACTGAGCTGCCTCGGATCAATCGCCGCGCCCGCGCCACAAACTGCTAAGGCGACAAATGCCACGATGCCGAGCAACACAGACAGACCGGCAAAGCGGCCGCTCTCGAAATATTCGCCTTCCGGCGTCGGCACGTTGTGCAAGCGAGCGCTCATTTCTTTGGCGCCTCCGGTTTGGCTGGCGATTTGTTCTCGGCCGGTTTCGCTTCCGCGGGTTTCGCCTCGGCCGGTTTGTTCTCGGCTGGTTTCTCCAAATCGGCGCGATGTTCCGGCGGTACATCGACAATCGCCGCGCTCTGGCTCCGTTGCAGCGCACGCAAATAGGCGATGATCGCCCAACGATCTGCGACCATGATGTTCGGCCCGTACGCCATCATCGTGTTTTTGCCGTTCATGATCGTGTTAAAAATTTCGCCGTCGGCCATTTTGCGAATGCGATCGTCTTGCAAAGTGACAACAGTGTTCAGGCCGTACTGTTTTGTGATTCCGTTGCCCGCGGCGGTCGCGCCGTGACACATCGCGCAGGTGATGTTGAAACGCTCGCGGCCGCGCTGAAGCAATTGCGGCGTGACCGGAACCGGGATTCCAGTTCCCCAACGGTCGCCCATTTTTCCGGTATCGAGATAATCGGTGCCAACGCTAAAACCGACAGAGCGGTGAGACTCGGGCGCGCCGATCGGTTGAGGTTTCGGCATTTCATAGCCGATGGGCACAGTTCCGTTGACCGGCATCCGGGGGCCGCGACCGTCCGCAAAAAAATTCAGCGGCGATTGCGCGCGCACCTTCATCTGCCGCACCATGTCGGGAAAAATTTCCCACGGCTCGTTCGTGGTTTTTTCTCCGCGGAACCCGAGCACGGCAACGGCCGCGATCGTGAACAACAGAGAAATTAAAAGAAAGCCGCGCATCATAATCAGTCCTCGTGCACGATGGTGATGTGTTGGCCGCCGCTGCGCTCCAGTAATTCGCGTGCTTCCAGTTCGGTAAATCGCGGATCGCGCGCTTCGATCACGAGGAAAAATCCGTCGTTAGTCGCGCGGCTGAACCGGTCCCAGTTAAAAATGGGATGATGCGGCCGTGGCAGCCCGTTCATGATCAGCACCGCGAAAAAGGCGGCGAAGGCGGCGAACAGCACCGTCATCTCGAACATGATCGGGAAAAATGCCGGCACGGTCATAAAGTTCGTCGGCTTGCCGTGCACGACCAGCGGATAGAGAATCGAGGACGGGCCAAATTCCATCAGGGTTGCAGTGAGCAAACCGGAGATGCCGCCCGCCAGCACTACGGCGCTCAGCCACGATTTTCCCAGCCCCATCGCTTCGTCCATTCCGTGAATTGGAAACGGCGAATGGA
>JALYKJ010000256.1 GCA_030774845.1 Verrucomicrobiota bacterium | reverse complement strand
CGCGTGAAGTTCTTCAATCGTTGCAAGACGAAGAGCAAATCGTGCTCAACCAGCGAATGCACGATCAGGAGTGGGCCACACAATCCGCCCAAATTCTGGACTTCTTACCAAAACTCGAGCGTTCAGTTGTCGAAATGGAAAAGGAAAAACGCGGCTATCTGCTCACCGGTGAAAATCGTTTCGTCGAAGCTTACAAGCGGGCAGTCGGCGATTTTTATACTTACAATGGTTATCTCTCAGTTCTGGTGGCGAATTCTCCGACACAAGCCCAGTCACTTGCCGAAATCCGCTCGAACGTGGAGCAATGGAGCAACAAGTTGGCGGCTCCACAAATCGATGCCAAGCGCGCCGGCAAGGACCCCGAAGCGCGCGCCTTGATCGGCACGGGCGACACGATGATGGCGGACATTCGCCAGATGCTGGCGAACTTCGAAAAGAACGAACTCAATCTTTACGAATTGCGCGCGAGCTCAGCCACTCGCCAGAGAATTTTTCGAACGTCGGCCCTCGCCTTTGTCGCCTTTTTTGCCGTGGGCCTGTTGGTCGTTTCGAATAGCTATGGTTTTGTTTTGGTACGGCGGCAACTTGCCAAGCTCGAAGGCGCCGAGACGCACATTCGCTCTGTCATCGAGAACATTCTCGACGGCATGATCACCGTCGATGACGGCGGCGTCATTCGCTCGATGAATCCAGCAGCGGAAAAAATGTTCGGCTGTCGCGACAATGAAATGATCGGGCACAATTTTACGCGGCTGGTTCCGAAGCGCTACGAGAGCGAGCACGATGCAAAGCAGGTCGTCTGCAATTGGACAGAGATCACGCGGCTTACCGGCGGTAGTACGCTCGCACTTGGGCGAACGCGTAAGCACGTCGTCTTTCCCGTCGAAATTTCACTGAGCGAAATGATCATCGACCAGCAGCGGCTCTACGTCGCAATGGTGCGCGATGTAACTGAGCGCAAACGTTTCGAGCAACAGATCGCGGCCGAAAAAGAAAGTCTCGCGGTCACGCTGCGCGCCATCGGTGACGGCGTTATCACCGCCGATGTAAACGGCAAGGTGATCATGTTGAACAGCGAAGCCGAGAAATTGACCGCCTGGAGTTCTAAGGAGGCGATCGGCAAGCCGCTGAAATCGGTCTTCGACGTGACTGTCGATCTTGCTGCGCAGGCTAAAGCACAGAAAAGCGGTTATCGCAGCGAAGCGCAATCGATCCTGCTTAATCTTCCCGAAAACGTGACCCTGACTTCGCGCGACGGCATTGAGCGCGTCATCGAACAGGTCGCGTCCCCCATTCGCGACAACAAAAACGAAGTCGCGGGCGTCGTTCTAGTGTTCCGAGATATCACCGAGCGTCAGCGCAACGAAGCCGAACGCCGCAAGGCGGAGACACTCGAGCAACTCGGCCTCCTTGCCGGCGGCATTGCGCACGATTTCAATAACCTCCTCACCGCTATCATCGGAAATATTTCCCTCGCCTCATTACTTCTCCCGCCGGACGACGAAATGGCAGAGCGCTTGGACGACGCCAAAAATGCGTCATTGCGCGCGCGCGATCTCGCGCAGCAACTTCTCACTTTCGCCCGCGGCGGCGCACCGATCAAAATGACCGCTTCGATCGGAAAATTAATTCAAGATACAGTCAGCTTTTCGCTCCGCGGCAGTCACAATCGAAGCGAATTCGAATTCGCCCCCGATGTTGCCTCCGCTGAAATCGATGCCGGCCAGATCAGTCAGGTCATCGCGAATCTCGTCGTCAACGCCGACCAGGCCATGCCTAATGGCGGCACGCTCTACGTAAGTTGCGATAATTTCTGCTACGACGTCGACGACGCGGCCATTCCCGACCTTGCTCCGGGAGATTACATCCGCGTCCGGATTCGTGACGAAGGCGTGGGCATTCCGGAAAAGTACATGAAGCGGATTTTCGATCCTTACTTCACCACCAAGCCGAAAGGCAACGGTCTTGGCTTGGCGACCGCTTACTCGATCATCAAAAATCACAACGGGCTGATGACGGTCGAATCACAAGTACACGTCGGTACGACCTTCACGATTTACTTGCCGGCGGCTGCGCATGAAGAATTGCCAGTTGAGGTGCCACGAACTTTCACGCCGGCAATGTCGGGGACCGGTCGCGTTCTCGTGGTCGATGATGAAGACGCGATCCGCGATTTAGTTGAGTTCACTCTGACGCGACTCGGTTACGAAGTTTCGCAAGCGGCGACCGCGCTCCAAGGCGTCGAGATTTATCAGGAAAAACTCAAAGCAGGCAAACGATTCGATGTCGTGATTCTCGATCTTACCTTGCCTGGCGGCATGGGCGGAAAAGAGGCGCTCAAAAAATTAATCGAGATCGATCCGACGGTGAACGCGATTGTGTCCAGCGGTTACGCGACCGATGCGACGATGAGTCGTTATCAAGATTTCGGTTTCCGCGGTGTCATCGCCAAACCGTACGAAGCGGCTGAGCTCGGCAAGATTGTCCACGACGTGATTGAATCGAGTCAGGTGAACGTCATTAGCCTTAATTATCCGACGCAGGCCGCCGGTTGATCCCTGCCGGGCCGTAGTCCCGCGACTGCGGGACGAAGGCAGGTCGATCTAATCGGCCGGCAGCGGCAGTTCTTTCACGAAGCGGAAGCCGTTGCGCGCGTAGCCAGCCGTTTCGTAAAACTGGTGGGCGTCTTCGCGCTCGAATCGCGTGTTCACTGCAACCCGCCGGATATTTTTCCGCGCGAGATCTTTTTCGGCGACAGCAATCAGCGCATGACCAACTCCGCGCCCGCGCATTTTGTCTGACACGACCAGCGCAAGAATTCTGCCCGACGGACTGTTATGTTCGTAGCTGTAACACGTGAACGTCCCGATCATTCCGCAAACTTTGCCTTTGCTGACCGCGACGAACGTCGCGTAATGCTTGTCGGCGCGAATTGCTTCCATCCGCATTTGCATCTCGGCCGCGCGCGTCTCATAACCGAGCTGCGTCATTAAATCAGCGAGCGTGTCGACGTCGGCCGCTTCCGCCGCGCGGATCGTAACATCGACATCATTTGAGTCAGGCATAATAGGTGGATTGGCTCCTTCGAAGACGATGGCAAATAAATGCGGCTTTCCTCACTAAATTAAACGTTGCGTTCAGAACAACACGATACACAACCGAAATTTTGGCTTCATTCGCTGCGCTCTTCCGGTTTTAATCGCGGCGACAACCCTTCAAGGATTAGGCCCCAAATTGGGCATTTCTCTTGAAACACCCAAAAATTGGGCCGAATTCTTGTCGGAGGTATTCATTCGCGCATGAAATTAGACGGACGTGATCAAGCTGATTTCATGTTGCTCGGGAGCTATCCGCCGCGAGAAGCCGCCAAGTTACTGGAACGATTTCACCAAGCGGGAATTGCCTTTCGCACTCAACCGAGAAGTCCTCCTCCGGAGCCTGCGCCGACGGTCGTCATCGATATTAGTGTGGACTCAACGCGAGCTAGCGAAGTCGCTCAGATTCACCGCGATCTTTTTGGTGATGGACTGCCGAATTATCTCTCATCTTTCTTTCGTGAGAACCGCAACGTCTAACCAATCGCTGGGAGCCAACCGGTTCGGCTTCCTAATCCGCCGCGCGGTAGCAAATAAAGCGCGCCGTGCCACCGCCTAGGTGGAGTTCGAATCAGGCGCCGCGACATTGATTCCGACGAAGCCTTCGCGTTCCAAATGCAAAATGATCTCCTGCGCAGCTTCTTCGGGTGACCGCTCCCCTGTGTCCACCGTCACTTCGGCGTCCGTCGGCTCTTCGTAGGGATCCGATATTCCGGTAAATTCCTTCAAGATCCCAGAACGCGCTTTCGCGTAAAGGCCTTTTCGGTCGCGCTGCTCGCAAACTTCTACCGGCGTGGAAAGGTGCACCAGGATGAAACCGCCGAATGGCTCGATCATCGCGCGCACGTCCTTGCGCGTAGAATCGTAGGGCGCAATCGGCGCGCAGAGCGCAATACCGCCGTTTTTTGTGATCTCGGAAGCAACGTAGCCAATGCGGCGAATGTTGATGTCACGGTGTTCCTTCGAAAAACCGAGCTCTGAAGAGAGGTGTTTGCGCACGAGATCGCCGTCGAGCAGTGTCACCGGACGGCCGCCCATTTCGAGCAACTTAATCATGAGCACGTTGGCGATCGTCGATTTACCTGCGCCGGAAAGACCGGTAAAAAACACAGTCATTCCTTGTTTGTGCCGCGGCGGGAAGGTACGCCGCAGTTCGCGCGAGATTTCGGGAAAGGTGAACCAGCCCGGAATCTCGCGGCCGTCGTTGAGCCGGCGCCGCAATTGTGTGCCCGAAAGATTGAGAACGCGCGAGTCCGGCGGTACTTCATTGTCGGGGAAATATTTATCCCGGTCTTCTACGTAGACCATCATCTGGAAGGGCACCATCTCGACACCGATCTCGGCTTCGTGTTTGCGGAACAACTCCTGCGCCTCGTACGGTCCGTAGAATGGCTTGCCATCGGCATCGTTGCCTGGGCCCGCGTGATCGCGGCCGACAATAAAATGCGAGCAGCCGTGATTTTTCCGAATGATCGCGTGCCAGATTGCTTCTCGCGGTCCGCCCATGCGCATTGCCAGCGGCAATAACGCGAGCTTGACCGTGCCGCGCGGATATTTCGAGACGAGCAGCTGATAACAACGAACGCGCGTGAAGTAATCCACGTCGCCAGGCCGCGTCATGCCAACGGAAGGATGAATGAGAAGACTGGCTTCGACCTGGCTCGCCGCGCGAAATGTCAATTCCACGTGCGCGCGGTGCATCGGATTGCGCGTCTGAAATGCGACGATCCGGCGCCAACCCAGGCGCACGAACTCCCCCCGCAAATCTGACGGTGTGAGCCGCAGGGTCCGGAAATCGTAATGGGTGGGCAGTTGCAAAGCTTCCACGCGCCCGCCCACGTACCAGGCATGTCCTCTGTTGAGGAGATAATCGACACCGGGATGGACTATGCTCGTGGTCCCAAAAACAGCTTGCGCTTCGGCCTTGCGATCGGGTTGCCAGACATCCTCCACATACAACACCGCCAGCATCACGCCTTCGGAATCACGCAACGCGATCTTGCTGCTCCCGGGTTTGAGTGACTTGGCGAAGGCTTCAGTGACATCGAGCGTGATCGGGATCGGCCATAGTATGCCGTTGGCCAGCTTCATCTCGGCGCATACGCCTTCGTAATCGGCGCGGGTCATGAATCCGCGCAGAGG
>JALYKJ010000255.1 GCA_030774845.1 Verrucomicrobiota bacterium | reverse complement strand
CTACGAAACTGACGAACACGCCATTATTAAAGGTCAGAATCGCGTTCGTCACATCCTCATCCGGAAAGAACGGGTCGTTAACTAAATTAAACTCACCGTTTGGTCCCAGAACCGTCGACCTGGAAGTATCGAAGTGGTTTTGACCGGTGTCGGCTGCGAACGCGTACGCGCCCCAGATAGACAGATCCCATTCGTGAGCGCGATAAAAATCGCACACAGGCGGTGCCGGCTGCATCACTTCTTTTTCTTTGCCGGAAGGTTCCGGACCGTCGGCGTAAAGAGCCGGCGCCACTACGAAAAGTGCGAACAATGCGCAAAAGGTTAAGGTCAATTTTTTCATAACTTGGCTATGCGTTTAGGGTTTCTTCAGAAGTTCGTCAATAAAAAAAATAATTGTTTTTAAGGGCTGTTTCAGGGCCAAATCGAGGCTCAATTCTGTGTTCCGTGCTTTTTAACACGAAACTGACGCCCAGCGTCAAGCACCGAATTTTAGCCCTGATCTCCCCCAAGTCGGCGGTTCTAACAAAACGGCAGCACCCGGTCAACCCCCGAAATGCTGCCACCGGAAACCGCGAGATCCGCCCCCCAAAGTGCTGCACGTCCGCTGGACCGACGATTTCCGCGCCGACGCCGAAATATCACGTGAAAAATACCTGGCATCGATACGTCCGTCCCAAGCGCGTGGCCCCACCGCAGAAAGCGATCGCACTCGCTGCCCTCCTTGGAGCCAATCCCTGACACGCTCGAATCAGTGCGGCCAGTTTACGATTTTAGTTCGCCGCCTGTGTTCGCGTCGGTGACGATGAACTTTTCGTGATGATAACTGGGATCGCCGCGAAACATCAGTCTACCGGCATAACGCCGTTCGAGCTCAATCAGCAGCTCTTCATCTTCCTCTTTCAACCGCTTCAGCACATCCGGATTCAGGATGACACGAAAATCGTGCACACTGTCCTGATATTTGCGCATCACGGTGTTGAGCGTCCGATGAAGTTCCACGCTGGTGGTCATCGAAGTTTTTACCACGCCGCGACCGCCACAGTAGGGACAATTCTCGTAAATCGTATCGCTCAGACTTTCCTGCGCGCGTTGTCGCGTCATTTCCATTAAGCCGAGCTGGGAAATTGGCAGCACATGCGTCTTGGCTTTGTCGCGTTTGAGCCGTTCCTTCATCAAATTAAATACTGCCTGCTGATCTTTGCGGCTCTTCATGTCGATGAAATCGGCGATGACGAGGCCGCCGATATTGCGCAGGCGGAGCTGGCGCGCGATCTCGTCCGCCGCTTCGAGATTGGTTTGCAAGATCGTTTTGTCGACGTCGCGCCCACCTTTGTTCCGGCCGGTGTTCACGTCCACCGCTACCAGCGCTTCGGTCTCGTCGATCACGATATAACCGCCGCACCTCAACCAGACCTGGCGATGAAACGCGTCGTCGATCTGTTTTTGGATCCCGAGCGATTCGAAAATCGGCGTGGCTCCATCGTAGAACTTCAAACGGTTCCGCGCCCGCCGCGATATTTTTTCCACCAACTGATTCATCCGTTCCAGTGCTTCGCGATCGTCGCAAAGGACTTCATCTATTTCCTCGGTCAGAAAATCGCGCACCGTTCGCTCGACCAGGTCCGGTTCTTCAAAAACGCGACCGGGCGCAGGCTTGTCGCGAATCATCTGCTCGACTTGGCCCCATTGATCGAGCAGGAAACGCAAATCGCGCACGAAGTATCTCGCGCGCTGGCCTTCGCCCACTGTGCGAATAATCACGCCAATCCCTTCGGGAATATCGAGGTCGCGCAAAATTTTCCGGAGGCGGTTGCGTTCCTTCGGGTCCTCGATTTTACGCGAAACTCCGCTGCGATCGCTGAACGGCATTAAAACCAGATAGCGTCCGGCAAAACTTAAATTCGTGCTCACGCGGGGTCCCTTTGTTCCGATCGGGCCTTTTGTCACCTGAACGATGACCTCCGAACCCACTGGATAAATATTTGGAATGTCTTTCGCGGTGATTCGCTTGCGCTGTTTCTTCGATGGGCGGTCGACTTCTTCAATCCCGCTGTCGAGCGCGGCCGGAAGCGCATCCCAAAAGTGGAGAAACGCATTCTTGTCGAGGCCGATGTCGACGAACATCGCCTTCAAACCCATCTCGATGTTTTTGACGCGGCCCTTGTAAACGCTGCCGACGATCTGGCGCGAGTCGCTACGCTCGACGCTGTACTCTTCGAGAAGACCATTCTCGAGCAACGCCACGCGGCGCTCGAGCTTCTCCACACTGACTACCAATTTGTTCCCGGTCTTGCGTGACGTAAGACCTAAAATTTTCTTTACTCTGTCTAACATAAATTTCGAAAGGTTGCGCGATCGCGAACGGAAACACGGCCAAGGAATTGTTCATTGCTCGTTAGATCGACATTGATTGTTAAAAACGACGGCGGACCGGAGTTGGCGCGGGCTGCGGCGCAGGCCGTTTGACTCCGAAAAGGCGTTCAAAAAAGTTGGGCGGGCGCGGCGTGGCCGCAGGAACCGCGCGTGCCACTCGAGACCGTTTGGAAACTTGCCCTTGGGCATCGGCCTCGGGCTCGACATCGGGCGACGCATTGTCGCTCGCCATTTGGACATCGGCGCTGGAAGCATCGGCGCTTTCTTCGTCGCCGGCGCCAAGGTTTCCACCGGCATAACTGACATCTTTGAACATTTGAAACGGATTCGCGTGATGTGCGGGCGCGGTCCACGCCACCTGCATGTCGAAGTTGCCTTCATCCATCGCTAATGTTCGTTCGAGAATTCGCGTCGCCACCGGACCGGCGACACTGCCGCCGTGTTCGCCGCCCTGCACCATCACCGCAATCACGTACTTCGGATGGTCGAACGGCGCAAAACAGGCGAACCACGCCACAGTGTCTTTGTGGCCGCGATCAGTCGCTTGCGCAGTTCCGGTTTTGCCAGCGACTTGCACATTTTTAAGCCGTCCGCGACCGCCGGTGCCGCCGTCTTCATTCACGACTCTCCATAAACCCTTCCGCACCAGTTCGATCTGGTCGGGCGTAACCTCTCTGCGCAAATCCGAGCGCACTCGCGGTGTCTGCGGCACCGCGACTTTGCCATGCTCATCCAGGACCGGTGAACCGTCCTGATTCAAAACCTTGTCGACTAGCCGCGGATAATAACAGGTGCCGCCGTTGGCGATCGTCACGTAGGCCATTGCCAATTGCAACGGCGAGACAAGCGTGTACCCCTGTCCAATCGACACGTTCGCGGTCTGCGCTTGCGACCATCTCTCCTGCGGATGATGAATCTGCATCCACTCAGGCCCAGGCAGATTGCCAACTTGCTCTCCGGTCAACTGCAAGCCTGATTCCTCCCCGATGCCCAGCATTTTTCCGACCGTATCGATCGACTGAATGCCGGCCGCATTTCCGAACTGATAGAAAAATGAGTCGCACGAAACTTTGATCGCTTCGGACAGGCCGATGTTGCCGTGCGTGTAATGTTTCTCATTCACCCAGCACTGGAAAAAGTGATCGCCATAACTGACACCACCTCCGCAATTGAAATGCGCGTTGGTCAGATTCTTTCGTAACCCGGCAAACGATGTGATCAATTTGAATGTCGATCCTGGCGGAAGCGCGCTGACTGCGCGGTTCACCAATGGATCGCCTTCATCCTTGCGCAACGCCTGCCAATCTTTGGCTTTGATGCTCGGAATAAATGTGTTCGGATCGAACGATGGCACCGACGCCATCGCCAGAATGTTGCCGTTGTTTGGATCGACAACGACCGCCCCGGCGCGGCTCACCGCGCGCAAAGCTTCGTCCGCGATCGCTTGGATCCGTGCGTCGATCGTTAGAAAAACATTGGCGCCTTGTTTTGGCGGGTCTTCGCGCAGAACTCCATCGATCGTGCCTTTGGCGTTGCGACGCAGATAACGCACGCCCGGTTTGCCGCGCAGATAATCGTCCATCGATTTCTCGATGTTTGATTTCCCGTCCACATCGCCTTGATAGAACGTGAACTTGCGCGCTTCCTCTTTGTTGGTGTCGTCCGGAGCGCCGACGTAGCCGAGTATGTGAGACGCCAATGCGCCGTAAACATACGACCGCACCGGTTTAATCGCGATGTCCACGCCCGGAAGTCCGACATCGTGCTCGGAGAACTTCGCCATCGTCGGAAAATCAATGTCCTTTATGTAGGAGTACGGCACTTCCGTGTCGTTTCGATAATGCCGCTCGAGGTCTTTCGAATTGTAATCGCGCGCCAGATCTAGATCGTTCAACCGCGGAACAATTCCGTCATTAACGATCCTAATAATGTCCGGTTCCTTCACATCTTTCGGCATCCCGCTAATGATGGCGCGATGTTCGGCCAGGGGCGGCGGACCGAAGCGTTCGCGATAGCCTTTCACCATTTCCGGAAGATAAAAATCGACTTCGTAGCTCGCCCGGTTTTGCACCAAGGTCAGACCATTGCGGTCCTTGATCTCACCGCGCACCGATGGGATTCGGACCGTGGCTTGCGAACTGCCGCGGATTTGCGCTGTCCACTCCGCGCCGTGTGCGACCTGGATCCACCACAGTCGCAACCCGAGCGCTGCCATGCCGATCAGCATCAGCAAGCCGACAAATTGGATTCGCAGACGCGGACTAAGTCGACGCCGGTTCATTCAAAGCTCCTATCTGGCAAATACGGATAACGCGTCACTCGCGCTACCCAGTTCAACATCCAAAAGATAACCGGCGCCATCAGCATCGCCATCAAACCCGGCCCGCCGATTTGCCACCAGACTTCGCGGTTAAAGAAAAAGGAACCGCGCCGGAAAGTGATCATGAGATATTGCGCCAAAATAATTGTGGAAGTGCAGATGCCGGTCAGCACACAGTGAACTTCCCAGCGGCCGCGGATGAAC
>JALYKJ010000254.1 GCA_030774845.1 Verrucomicrobiota bacterium | reverse complement strand
ATCGCCACTTCGGAGCAGACAGCGCGCACCAGGATCGACCGCGACGAAAGCGAACTCACCGAAGAGCGTCGCGCGCTGGACAAGATCGACATCGAGGTCGCAGACATCCGTGCCGAAGCGCAACGATTGCAAAGCGAAATCGCCGCGCACCGGAGCCGGATTGAATTTAATCGCCAGCGCAAAGATGAATTGTCGGATTTGATCGAGCGCGCGCGCGACGACATTGCCACCGCTGAAAGCAAACGGAAGCAGCATGCAGCTCAGATTCGTGAAAGCGACGCTCTCATTGAAAAGACGCAGCGCTTTCTCCAATCCAAACAAGACGAGCTGGCCAAGGTCACCGAGTTGCTCGACAAACTACGCGCCAAACGCGAAGCCCGTCAGGTCGACCGTGAAACGGCGCACGCGTCGCTTTCAAAATACGAGGTGCGCATCGACAAGCTCGAGGACGATTTGGCCGGAATCACGGCGCGGCGCGAATTAACGCAGGAACAGATCCGCCAAATTTCCACGGAAATCAAAGAGGCGACGAAATCGCGTGAGAAGATTGCGGCGGAAATTGCGACCGCGCGCAATGTCACCGAAAGCGAGCAAAAGAAATTGGAACAATTGCTCGCGCAATCGCAAAGGGCAGAAACGAATTTACGCGAGCAGCAACAACTTCTCGGAGCTGCGGAAAACGACCTCGCGACACTGGAGCGAACTCTCGCCGAAAAGCGATCGAGCCTGGAGATTTTGCGCCAGCTCAACGCCGAGGGGGAAGGACTCGCACAGGGTTCGCAGGCAGTCCTCAAAGGCCTGGACGATCCGGGGCGCTATGGTGCCGCGATCGTCGGCTCGCTTGTCGCCCAGATCGATGTCGATCAAAAATTTATTCCCGCGATCGAAGCGGCGCTCGGACGGAATCTGCACGCGGTGATATTGCAGGACGCGCAAAGCGCCGAAGAGATCATCGCGCGATTAACGAAAAAGAAACTGGGGCAGGCCGCACTTTTCGTTCCGAGGCTCGGAGGCTCTTCTCACGAATCGGTCCGCAAGAATTTGCCGAAAAGCTCTCTGGCCTGGGCCATTGATAAAATCGTCGCACCGCGTTCGCTCGAGCCCGTGATTCGCCAATTACTCAGCGGCGTCCTCATTTTCGCGAAGTTAGACCAAGCGATCGCCTGCAAGAAAGATGAGCCAACCTTGGCAATGGCAACGCTCGATGGCGAATTTATCTCCGCGGAGGGAATTGTTTTCGGCGGAAGCAGCACGGTAAAATCAGACTCCTTGCTTGAGCGGAAGGCGCGCGTCGCCGCGTTGGCAAAAGAAGAGACCGAATGCACGAACCAGCACGAAATCTTTATTCAGAAGCGCGATCAAGCGAAAGCGAATGTCGCAACTGCTTTGCGTCAGCTGGACAAAGCTCGTTCGCAATATCAAGCAGCGCATCTCGCGCAGTCGACTTCAGCAAACAAAATTTCGCTGCTGCAGGCGGAAGAAAAAGAGGCCGAGCGCAAGATCGAGAATCTCGAATCGGAAAAGACGACCCTCCAGCAACAAATCCAAGCAGCCGGCGAACGTGTCGCGGAGCTCGAAGGTGAATTGAATGCAGCGCGCGACGAACTCGCTGAATATGAAGCCGAGCAAACCGCTGCGGAAAACGACGAAAAAGGCGCGCGGACGCAGGAGGAAAAAACGCTCGAGACATTGAACGATTTGCGGCTGGCAATCGCGACTGCGCGCCAGCGCCACGAAAGTCTGGAAGCGCAACGCCAACCGATGGCCGCGCGCGAAACCGAGCTTGTAGAGTTAATCGCGGCGCGCCGAGCCGATATCGCCACTTATGAAAGCAAGCTCGCGGCGCAAGCCCAGGAAAGCCGCGATGCCGAAGTTGCGATCAAGGAAGAAGGCGCCCGCGCTGCCGAAGCTGAAGCGGCCGCAAACAAGATCTCGTCCCAGCGAGCATCTCGGGTCGCTGCAGTTCAGAAACGGGAAACGGAATTGCGAGGCTTGCGCAATTCTTTGAGCGAGCTGCAGGAGAAGCGCGGCCATCAGCAAGTGCGCGAGTCTCAATTGCAAATGCAGATCGAAAACCTGGCGGAAAACATTTCGCGCCGTTACCAGGTCGACTTGCGCTCCTTCAGTCCAGACGAGGTGGCATTTGGCAAAACGCTGCGGTCGCAACTCAAACGCGCCGAAAAGGACGTCGGTGCCAAGGAAGATGTCGATCTTGCCGAGGAAGAATTACAAAAGCTGGTTGTCGATCTTACCCGCCAGCTCGACAACATGGGCCCGGTTAATCTCGACGCGGTCCAAGAG
>JALYKJ010000253.1 GCA_030774845.1 Verrucomicrobiota bacterium | reverse complement strand
GATAAACGCCGTCGAGGGCGTTCACATCGGGAGCGACATCGCGCGGCACCGCGATGTCGATAATGAAGAGCGGTCGATCGATCCGGTGGCGCAGCATCGGAGCAAGTTTTTCCTGCGAGAGCAATGGGACGTCGGAAGATGTCGATGTAATCAGGATATCGATTTCGCCGCACTGCTTAGCCCACTGTTCGAAGGCAACGGCGCGGCCATTGACTGCGAAAGCGAGAGTTTCCGCGCGTTCGTGCGAGCGATTGCTGACGCGCAAATCGGCGACACCGCGCGAAACCAGCGCCCGCACGGTGCGTTCGCTGGTTTCACCGGCGCCAAGCACCAGGACCTTGCAGTTCCGAAGGTCACCAAAAATTTTCTGGGCTAGGTCAACAGCCACCGAGCCGACCGAGACAGCGCCGCGCGTAATTTCAGTGTGTGTCCGGACTTGCTTGGCGACGCGAAACGCGCGCTGAAACAACCGATGCAAATATCGGCCGGCGGCGCCCGCGGTCCGGGCCGCTTCGTACGCCTTTTTCGCTTGTCCGAGAATTTCGGTTTCGCCGACCACCATCGAGTCCAGTCCGGAAGCGACGCGAAACAAATGTCTCACGCAGTCGGCGGCCTCGTAGCGGTAGAATGTTTCAACGTGGCCATCGAGCTCGACGGTCTGCGTTCGGGCAAGACTACGCGCGATCTGTCCGGTGGGCACAAAGCTCTCCGCCGCCGCGTAAACTTCCACCCGATTGCAAGTGCTGAGGAGCAACGCCTCATTGCAACCGGCGTTTCGCAGAACGCAATCTGTTTCGGCGTGGCCGGCGAAATACTCCCGCGTTTCCACGTCCGCATTGTGATAGCTCAAACCGACGCAGAACAAATTCATGGCGTGTGCGTTTGGGCGGTGAAGGTGATTCCCCAAAGAAGAGTCAACGCCGCACTAAAACCAATGATACAAAGCGCAGCCACGCGTTTTGGCGCAAACCAACGCAGATATCGACCCTGTAAAATCAATCCGTAAAGCAACCAAACCCCAATCGCGCACATGATTTGCATCCACGGCAAAGGTTCGCCGACAAAAAATCCACTGACCAATCCGAGCGTGTATAGAGCGAACCCCCACCAAAGCAATCGGGTGATCGCGGCGAAAAGATCCGTTAGCGGCGGAAGGTGATAAAAAATGGAATGTAAATGGTGCGTCTTGAGTTGGCGTTCCTGAACGAGGTACATCACGCCAGCGATGCAAGCGAGAGCGAACGCGCCATAAGCGACCAGCGAGATGGACGCGTGAAATTCCAACCACGGGTTTGCCGGCAATCTTCCGCGGTGCGGTTGATCGATCGGCGCGATCAGCGCAGCAAGTTGAAGCAAAACCACCAGCGGCGCGGTAAACGCGCCCATCAAGGAAAGCCGGTACGCAGGACCAACGACCATGTAGAAAAGCGCCACCGACCACGCGACGAAAACAATCACCTCAAACAGGTTCGTGATCGGACAACGACCGAGCGCGTGACCGCGGATCGACAAAAAAGCTGTCTGGAAAATGAACCCGAGCCCGACAGCGAAGAAGTTGAACCGCATCGGCCGAAAGATTCCAGCCCGTATTTCGAGAACCGTGTGCGCGATCGCCACGAGAAAACAGATCGTTGAGACAATGAGAAGATATCGATCCACCGCGAGCGCTCTATTCTAGATACGCTCTCATCTTTGGCAATGCCGCGCTGACGCCCCTGTGCGCGGGCCTTTCCCTTTGAAACGGGATAGCCGGTGCGGCCGAGCGCTACCGTTCAAACGCGCGAAACGCTACCAACTTCGCACGCGTTTACCTCCGGCCGCACCGGTGGACTTATCCGGGTGTGAGATAACCGGTTCGTCGAAATAGGGGTCGCCGAATCGCTCCTCACATCAACGAATACGGGATTTCAATGCTAAAGTTCGCGACAATTCCTTGTTCCCCGAAAATGTTTCATGCGCAACCCTCGTCGCCGTTGACCTCAAACGGGCACCCGCTAGCATCGGCCTGGTGAATCCCGACGTGATCGACAAACTCCGTGCCGGTGTTCGTGACGTCCCGGATTTTCCGAAGAAGGGCATCGTTTTCAAAGACATCACACCGATCCTGAAGGACGGCGCACTTTTTCGCGCGTCGATCGATCTTTTTCTCGAACGCTTTCACGGAGAAAGGATCGACAAGATCGTAGGCATCGATGCGCGCGGATTTCTTTTCGGGTCAGCCGTTGCCTACGAGCTCGGCATCGGTT
>JALYKJ010000252.1 GCA_030774845.1 Verrucomicrobiota bacterium | reverse complement strand
AGCGCGGTCAGCGTGCCCCAGACGGTGTAGCGGCGTTTGTGTCAAACGCCGAAATCAAATAATCAGGCACTCGCCGCGGCGAGCGCCTCTACAATCACTTCCCAAAAGTCGCGCGCAGCTTTCCTTTTTTCGCTTCGCAGTCTTCCTGCAATCGCTTGATCTCGCTCGCGAGTTGTTTCTCGAGCGCTTCGACTTCTTCAAACTTGCCCGCCGTTTTCGCCCTTTGAATTTCGCCTTTGAGAAAAAGTTCTCTCTCCGCGATCCGCGCCTTGAATGTGGAATCGATCTCTGCGAGTTGTTTCTTCTGCTCGTCGGTCAACTTGACGATCGGCTGGCTCTTCGCGAGTCGCTCCATTGCCAGCTCATAAGCCGATTTCATTTCAACTCCTGCTCCTGCTCTTGCTCTTACCCGTAATCGAATCATCGTAAGATCGACATGGAAATCAAACTTCTCAGCATCGATTTCGACGGCACGCTGGTCTCGCGCGTGAGCGAACCGGTCCTGGACGAGCGCTGCATGCAATTGATCCGCGATTTGCAAAACGGCGGCGTTCTTTTCTCGATCAACACCGGCCGTTCGGTCGATCTGCTCGAATCCGGTCTGACCGATTTGGAATTTCCGGTGCGTCCCGATTTTATTTTAACCACCGAACGCGAAGTTTTCCGTCCGGGGAACAACGGCGAAAAATGGGAGCCGTTCGGCGATTGGAACGAGCGCTGCGCGCGCGACCACGCCGAATTGTTTTCCTCCGCCCAATCAATTCTGGCCGAAGTCGTCGATTTCGTGACCCAGAAAACCAAAGCCCAGCTGATTTATCACTCTCAGGGGTTGGAAGGCTTGCGGGCAGATAGTGACGAAGAAATGGACCGCATCGTTGAATTCATCGAAGGGGCGCGCGCGGAAGAGCCGAAGTTCAATTATCAGCGCAACACTGTTTATCTCCGGTTTTGCCATGCCGATTATAACAAAGGCGCAGCGTTGGCCGAGCTCGCGCGGCTGATCGACATTCCGCGCGAAAACATTTTCGCCGCTGGCGACAATCACAACGACATCTCGATGCTCGACGGCCAAGTCGCTGCCATGGCGGCATGTCCGGCAAACGCGATTGAAGAAGTCAAAGCGGCGGTGCGCGATGCCGGCGGCTATGTCGCCCAGCGCCAACACGGCGCCGGCGTGCATGAAGCGCTCAAACATTTTCTTCGGTAGCGGCGCTGTGTGAGCGTCGCATTAATTCGTCCGGCGGTCGTAGACCGCCGCTACAATTTGGCCGTGGCCAAGGCAATCGGCGCGTCCGCCTCCACTTTTCCCGCGAAGCGGTTCGTCATGTAGGTGAGTAACAAAACCCAAAACGAAAGCGCCAGCCCGAACATCGGAAATTGCAGCGCCAGCGGCAACGAATAGATGATCGCCATCAACGGAATCCAAACCGCCCAGGTCGCCAGCAACGTCGGAAATATTTTGTCGCGATAATGTGGCCAGGTGAATAGATCGCAAAGCGGCTGGATTGAAATTCCACTGTTTTTCCATTCGTAAGTGAGCACACCGAATGGCGCCGCAAAGAATACGTTGTAGCCAAACTGGTCGATGCAGATTTTGCCAAGCACGACGGGCAGCGTCGCGACGTCGCCTAACCAATGCGCTTCCGTGCGGTAGAGAAGATCGACAAGTGATCCGTCAAATCCCCAAACTGGAATGGTGAACGCGAGATTGCGCAGATTCGCCCGCCGCGGCCGGCCGCGTTGAAAGAAAAGGATTAGAAAAACTTCCGGAATGAGCGCGCCGGCAGCGACCGAGGTGACGATGACAAAGAATAATCCATGTGCGCGTTTGAATTCGGCGAGGTTGCGCAGTGCGTCAGCGACCGATGAATTCGTGTAAAACGCGATCGCCAGCGCGAGCATGATCGCCTGAATGATTAGTGCCGGCTTAGCGTTCGCCCGGGCCGCTTCCCATCCGATCATGAGCGGCGTTCGGGATTTTGGCATCGCCGCAAATCTTCAGCGGTCAGCCGAAGCGGCGCTTCACCACTTCAAGCTTGCGTTCGGACTTGTTCCAGTCCCCGGCTGGAGACGGCTTTCTTCGCTAGTTTTTTCGCCCGGGACTGGATCGCCACTCGCAGTGGTCGAGCCAGTCGACGCGCAACCGCCAAACCCGCAAATGGCGACCGTTAGAATGGCTAACATCAAAAGATATTTCATTCGCCGCGAAACCTAATCGACGCCGGCTTTTTCTCCACAAAAATCGCAACGGCGACGAGATTGCCGGGAGCGACCAACACCGTAAAGTTCGCCGTGGCCACGATCGCGAAAATCGACATCAAGTCGCTCCAGTTTCAGGAGCTCGAGGACAAGATCCGCGAATTCGGTCAGCCGCTTTATCG
>JALYKJ010000251.1 GCA_030774845.1 Verrucomicrobiota bacterium | reverse complement strand
CGGACCGCGCCGGTGCTTCTGGATCGGCCATTGATAAACAGACGTTGATTGATGGGTGCGGATTCGAATGTTATCGCGTTATGCGTCGGCATGCTTTTGCCAGTCGCACGCGCCCCGGCTCTTTTTGTTGCAACTCGCGAGTCGTCTGTGCATGGTATGCCATCAATTTCAGCGTCGGCTCCGGATGAATTACACACTAATCCCAAAGGACTTTAGACCGATCGCTGAGAAAATCGAGGCGAGCTCTCGCATTTCTGAAGACGACGCTCTTGCTTTGTATCGTTCAAACGATCTGAACGCGCTTGGAATGCTGGCCAACGTCGTGCGCGAGCGAAAAAACGGCAACTTTGCCACCTACATTCACAATCGCTACATCAACTATTCGAACATCTGCGTCTTATCCTGCCAGTTTTGCGCCTTTGCCGCCAAAAAACGGGACGCACACGCGTTCGAGCATGCCGTTAGCGAGATTATTCAAGTTGTCGCAGAAGCGCTTCCGCTCGGAATTACGGAAGTGCATATGGTCGGCGGTTTGCATCCGACCTTGAAGAAAGAGTGGTATCTCGATCTGCTGCGCGGATTGCGCGCCCTCGACCCCAATCTTCACATCAAAGCCTTTACTGCGATTGAGGTTCGTCATCTCGCTCAGCGAATCTTCAAGATGTCGATCCCAGAGACACTCGAGCTTCTCCGCGATTCCGGATTAGGTTCCATCACCGGCGGCGGTGCAGAAATTTTTGATGCGGAAGTGCGGGACCGGATTTGCCGCGGCAAAGAAACGGCCGAGGAATGGCTCGATGTTCACCGGACCTGGCATCGAATGGGCCGCCGCAGCACGTGCACCATGCTGTACGGGCACATCGAAACTCTCGAGCAGCGTGTTGATCATTTGCGCCAACTTCGTCAACTTCAGGATGAAACCGGCGGGTTTAGCGGTTTTGTTCCATTTGCTTTCGAGCCGCAAACGACAGTACTGGCTCACATCAAGCGGGCTTCTGCCATCGAGCAACTGCGCAATCTCGCCGTCAGCCGAATTTATCTCGATAACATCGATCATCTGACCGCTTATTGGGTCAGCTTGGGTCTGCCGTTGGCGCAAGTGTCGCTCAGCTACGGCGTGGACGATTTGCACGGCACGATCATGGAAGAAAAAATTTTCCACATGGCCGGAGCGACTACGCCGCAGCAGCAAAGCATCGCCGCGCTTGAACATGCCATTCGCGAGGCTCGGCGAATTCCTGTCCAGCGGGACAGTTATTACCGGCATCTCAACGGCGCGCAGGAAAAATCGACATCGACCCGGCCGCGCCCTGAAGCGGAGCTCGCCTGCGCCTAACGAGTGCAGGATCGACAACCGCTCCGAATTGGCTGCGTTAAATATCTCAACGCGCGTCCGCTAATTCACGGCTGGCCAACCGATGTTGTGCTTGATCATCCGTCGGCCCTTTGCGCGCAGCTTGCTCGCGGGGAACTCGATGTTGCGCTCGTTTCCAGCTTCGAATTTCTTCGAAACCCAATCTACCGGATTGTGGATGGCATTTCCATTTCGTCCGACGGTCCGGTTTACAGTGTAGTCGTTGCGCACGTCGGCGAAATTTCCGCGGTGGAAGAGATCGAGCTCGATCCGGCGGCAGAAACTTCCGGCAATTTGCTGCGCTGTTTACTCAGCGAGTTGAAGCTGTGGCCGCGGTTCGTCGCAACATCGATGTCTTCTCTTCCGAAAGGGACGGCGCGCCTGCTCATCGGCGATCAAGCCATCCGTTTCCACCAAGAGCGCGCAAACGAGTTCCAGTTTTGGGATGTTGGCGAGCAATGGAAGAAACTGGTCGGGCTTCCGTTCGTTTACGCGCTCTGGCTGGTTCGACCCGAAGTTGTCGATCCAAAATCGATCGCGAATCGGTTACGCGGATTGCGCGACAGCAACCTCGCGAACATCGACAACCTGATTGCCGGCGAAAAAGAATTCGAGCGTGCTTTTTGCGACCGCTATTACCGGGAGCATCTCCGGTTCAGTTTTGGAGAACGCGAGAAGCAAGGGCTGCGCGCGTTCCATGAGTTATGCCAAAAACACGAGCTGCTGCCAAAACGCGACATCGCGTTCA
>JALYKJ010000250.1 GCA_030774845.1 Verrucomicrobiota bacterium | reverse complement strand
TTGTGAAATTGCGCTCGCTGCTGGAGATGAGAAAAAAGCTTTGCAGTCGCTGGACCGCGCAGCCGCCACTCCCAATGATGCTGCCGTCTTTTGGGCGCGTCTCGGAAAACTTTACGCGTCGATTGTTTTTAAGCCTGATCGCCCGCCCAAGCCGGATGAAACCGCGCGGGTGAATGAAATCTTTAAAAAGGCGGCCGAGCATGCCGGCGACGATCCGGCGGTTCTTAAAGACGTCGCCGATTACTATGCCTCCACCCAGCAAATTAAGGAGGCCATCCCGCTCTACCTGCGTCTGCTAGAACTCGAACCGGACGATACCAATGCGCGAGAAAAACTCGCCACTGGTTTCGTTCTGACGAACCAACGCGATAAGGCCGTGGAGATGCTCGAAGCAATTATTAAGGAACATCCCGAAAAATATCAGCCTTACGATTTGTTGGCTGGATTGCTGGATGACGCCGCTCGCGCGTTGGAACGGGAAAAAAAGACCGAGCAGGCAAAAGCAGCGTTTGCCAAAGCGGCTGCCAATTATGAGCAGAGTCTGACCATTAATCCAGGTCGCGCCAGCCCATATCTCCATTTAGCCGAGCTGCTGCTTGGCCCGTTGAAGGAGAACGACCGCGCGGTCAAAGTACTCAGCGAAGCACGGCAACACTTCCCCCAAACGCCGGAAATCGTTTACTACCTCGCCATCGCTCAACGCGAAGCGAAACATTTCCAGGCAGCGGTCGCCACCTTCGAAGAAGCTTTGCATGAAGCCGAAGCCGAAGGTGCCGAGATTGCCAATGCGCGATTTTATTTCGATTATGGCGCGGCTGCGGAACAAGCCGGCCTTTACGACAAAGCGGCGGATCTTTTTAGAAAATCGATTGCAGTCGATCCCACCAATGCCGCAGATGCTTACAATTACCTGGCCTACATGTGGACCGAGCAGAACACGCATCTCGATGAAGCCGAGCAGATGATTAAACTGGCTTTACAAGCCGACCCAAACAATGGCGCGTACATTGACACGTTGGGATGGCTCGAGTTCCGACAGAATAAATTCGATCAGGCATTGACCGATCTCCTCCGTGCCGCGCACAAGTTAACCCACGACGACCCGGTTGTGCTTGAACACATTGGAGATACCTGCGCGAAATTGAATAAATCTGCTGAAGCTTTGGATGCGTGGCAAAAGGCGCTTAACCTCGACCCTCAAAACAAAAAACTGGCCGACAAGATCGACAATGCGAAGACTAAAATGAGCAAAGGTCAGCCTCCGAATGCAAACCCGATCCATTAAAGTTATGTCGGTTGGCTTTCTGTCGAGCTTATCGTTGGCATGAGCGCATATCCAACGCCTTGGCAGAAAAGAACGATGTGGGCTGCGCTCACCGCGTTATTTGTTGTCCTGCTGATCGTTATAGCCGGCGCGGTTGTTTACGTCGGCGCCAATCTCATCAGTTTTCTCCAGCCAATTTTAATTCCCGTTGCGATCGCAGTGATCCTCGCCTACCTGCTCGATCCGCTTGTGACCGAGCTCTGTCGGCGCAAGATGGGACGTGGCTGGGCCGTCATCGTAATTTTTGCCAGTGTTGTCATTGCCCTGGTCGGTTTGATCGCGTGGGTTGCGCCAACCATTTCAATGCAAAGCGCGAACTTCGCGCGGGAGCTTCCCAGTTACACGCAAAAAGCGCGCGATCGCATTGTCGATCTTATCGTTCAGTACAATCGCGTGGCCGGTGGCACCGCTGACCGCGGGAAATCTGCGTCGTCGGGCCTCGTGAATTTCTTGCTTGGGACACCACCGCCTCATGCGCCTTCTCCCACGCCGGCCGCTGCGCCAACTCCGTTGTCACAAACAACGGCGTCGCCTGGGGAGACAATTTCCGCGGCGCCGGCCAAAATCAGTTCGGCCGAACGGCAGCAACTTGAAGCCAAAGCCGACAAAATTATTCCGAATCTCGAGCGTTATCTGCCCACATTGGCTGACAAAATTTGGAATATTATCAAGAAAAGCATCGGGGGATTTCTCGGCATAACCGGATTTTTGCTCAGTCTGATCATGGTGCCGATTTATCTTTTTTTCCTTTTGAAGGAACGGCCGCGGATCGAAAAGAGATGGAGAGATTACCTTCCGCTCCGAGCCTCTCCGTTGAAAGATGAGATCGCCGCCGCGCTATCGGAGATAAATAGTTACGTTATTGCCTATTTTCGTGGCCAATTGCTGGTCTGCCTCGTCGACGGAACTCTCATTGGAAGCGCGCTCACGCTGCTCGGTTTAAACTTCGCGCCGCTTATCGGACTCCTTGTAGTCATCCTAACAATGATCCCCTACGTCGGAATTATTGTCTGTTGGGTGCCGGCTGTGCTGATCGCGGCATTTCAATGGGGCGATTTTTGGCATCCGTTCTGGGTGACAGTGATTTTTATCACCATCCAAAATCTCGAAGGGATGTTTTACGCGCCACGCATCGTTGGGAAATCGGTCGGTCTGCATCCGATGACGGTCATAGTGTCGATCTTCGTCTGGGGACTGTTAATTGGCGGTTTGCTCGGACCGATTCTCGCCGTGCCATTAACGGCGACAATCAAAGTGCTTTTAACGCGTTATGTTTGGGGACCGCGCCTGCGCGAACGGATTCGCGATCAGGTCGAGAGTGTTCCTGTTGTCCGCGAAGCGGAGCAGACCTAACCCCTTCCGAACAAACTGTTGTCCACGCGTCAGTTGCATTGTAGCAAACGCGCACGCATAAAGAATAGATGCCGGAAAAAATCAGACGCGTGCGGCGCAAAAGACGCAGTCGATCCTTGCCGGGCGTCGAATCGTTTCCAAGCTTCCGGCTTCATCTGCCGCCGGTGCGAGTTGCGCTTTACCTTGCGGCCGCCGCCGCGGCCGTGTTGTTGATCGCCGTTTTTGGAACTTACGGCTCCAAGCTTTACACCGGTTGGCACGAATCACGTTTGCTCAAGCACGCAACGGCGATGCTGGAGAAAAAGGATTTCGTCGCCGCGAATCGATTGGCACGCCAGGTCCTCGAACGCCACCGCGATTCACTTCCCGCTTTTTATGTCCTTGCCGAAGCCACCGAAAAACAAAACTCGGAGGAAACGGTTTCCTGGCGTGCGCAGATCGCCCGTTTGCAGCCTGACAACATCGAGAGTCAGCTCAATCTCGCTTCGGCCGCGTTGCGGTTTGGGCAGATCGATCTTGCGCGAAGAACATTGGAGCGCGTCGCACCGAAGGCGCAGGATCTGGCGGTTTTCCACATCGTAGCCGGCTGGTTAGCGCGAGCCGAAGGAAATCTCGCCGAACAAGAGCAGCAGTTCGCCATCGCGGTAAACAAAGATCCCAAAAACGATCTTTATAAATTTAATCTCGCTGCGCTACAGATTCGTTCCGAAGATCCGGAGAAAAGCGCTCAGGCGCGCGGCAATCTGGAGCGGCTTACCCAAGCCCCGGAGTTTCGCACCGGTGCTCTCCGGGCATTGCTCAGTGACGCGGTCGATCGCAATGATCTCCAAGCTGCCGATCGATTCGCGCAACAATTGCAGATGTCGCCCGAAGTCAGCTTCAGCGACTATCTACTCTGCCTGAATTTTTACCGGAAGCTGGACGCGAAGAAATTCGATGCGCTTCTGGAAAAAGTGAAACCGGTCGCAGCTCGCAACTCCGGCGACCTCGGCCTTCTCATGGACTGGATGAATGAAAACGGCTTGGCCTCGGAAGTTGTGAAGTGGATGGACAAATTGCCGGACGCGACAACCGCCAAACCGCCGGCCGCCATCGCTATCGCGGCCGCCTTTGCCGAACAAAAGAACTGGTCCCGCTTGCGGCGGTGGACACGAAGCGGATCCTGGGGAGAAGAAGATTATCTCCGGCTCGCCTATCAGGGCTTTGCTGCGAGGCAATCACGCCAATCCAGCGCCGATGCCGAATTCGGTACGCTTTGGCGCGCGGCGCTCCATGCCGCTGCCGATCAGCCTGATCGTGAAATCAAACTCGCGCGCCTTGCCAGCAAATGGAATTTGCCGATCGAGAGCGAAGAACTTTGGTCGCGGCTCTCGCGCACTCCGCCCAGCCGGCGGGAAGCACTCGACGCCCTTTATCGGCTTTATCGCACCAACAACGACGTCAAAAAACTTTACGATGTGCTCCAGCGTTTACACGAAGCTTCGCCTAACGAGATTGGGATAACCACCAATCTCGCGCGGCTCGGGTTAAACATCGATCAGAACACAAAACAAGCGCAGAAGCTTGCCAAACAAGCTTACGATCGCGCGCCCGACGACGTGAACTGCGCGGTGACTTACGCATTCTCACTTTATGTGCAGGGTCGCACCACTGAGGGATTGGAGATTCTTCGGAAATTGCCGCCCGAAGCATTGCACGAATCGCATGCCGCGGTTTACGCTGCCGTTTTGCTTCTCGATGTAAATCAGACTGACGTCGCCAAGGAATACATCCAGGTAGCGAAACACGGTCCCATCTACGGCGAAGAAAAACGTCTCCTCGAAGATGAGCTGACAAAAATCTCCGGCGCGTCACCCAATCCAACAACAACGCCGTCGCCAACGCCAACTCCTGTACCATCCGCAACATCGACATCTCCGTCTGCGACGCCAATTCCTGAACTTTCTGCGAGCGCGACACCCTGATCGCTTCAATCGGCTTTAGTCTTTATAAGGATCGACAATATCGCGTCCGGCCATCGCCACACCGAGCGGTCGCAACGTGTGCAGCACCCGAATAGTGCCCGCATGCGCTTGCAACACATCAGGCAGTCGTCGATACGCTTGCGGCGCTTCGTCCAAATCGCCACCGCGCAAAACAATTCCTCGGTCGTGCAACCATTTCATCATCTCATCATGCCGGACGAGTCCGTCTTGGCGGATGCGCTTGTTGCCGACCTTTACGAATTTTCCTTTCGCCGCCGTGCGCGACATGATTCGTCCTGCGCCATGAATCGTTGAAAAAAGTGCTTCGCGCGACGTGGGCGAATCCATGCCTTCGATGATCACCGCGTCGTCACCCATGCTTCCGCCGACAAATCCTTTCTGTCCGGGAAACGCCGGCGTGGCGCCTTTGCGTACCACCCAAAACTCTCCGCCATCATGTTTTTCGCGCCAGGCGAAGTTGTGATGATTGTGCACTTCATCGATAATCCGCGCGCCCAAAATGTTTTGGACTACGTGTCGCCCAACTGCTTCACGTCCGGCGTAGGCGTAACGGCCGGCCAAATGCATTCCCGCGAGATAATCGTGGCCGATCTCTGATCTTTCATCGACCACCGTGGGCGGTACGTCCATTCCGTCTTTTCCACCGGCCGCTTTCAAAAAATGCGTAGCCGTTTTGTGGCCAAGCCCGCGCGAACCAAAATGCACGCCAACCCAGATGCGGTCCTGCTCGTCCGCGAAAATATCAACGTAATGATTTCCTCCGCCCACAGTGCCGAGTTGGTCGGCGGCGGTGGATTTGAGATCGCCGATTGGTTTGATTTGCCAAGCCGGATCGTCGAACAACTCGTGCTCCACGCGCGTTTTGCTTTTGCGCCCGATCCCGAACGAAATTTCCCGCACCACGTCGTCCATGATCTTGTCGATCTTTGGCGCGATCTCCTCGCGCTTGGCATCCGTCAGGATAGCGAGATTGCCGCAGGCGATGTCGAAGCCGACTCCGCTGAGCGAGATTTTGTCCTTGTAAGCAACGACGCCGCCGATTGGTTGGGCATAACCTTTGTGACCGTCAGCACAAAGGACGCCGCGCTCGCCACCCGTCGCCACGCAGGTTTTGATTTGCTTGATCGTCGCCGGGTCGTGCTCGCCGAAAATCTTAGTCTTCGGATCCATCGGTAAGACAAGCTCGAACCGATGGAGGAGATTTCAATTCGTTATCGGCGCAGCGATTTCTTGGCCAGAATCTTCCACGCCTCAACATCGGCCTTAGTCCGCGATGGTGAAGCGCAACGCACGGCTGCGATTGAATCGAAAACAACACTGCGAAAAGGCAACTTCATCACTGCGGCCAGTTCCTTCTTCGTCGCGCGTGGCAATTTTCTGTAAAGCAAACTCACATGCGGATCACTTGGAGCTTTTGCTGGCGACTTCCCCGCGCGGCCAAGAGCGGCGACCAGCTTTCGCAACGTGTCGCTCGATTTGAACCGGACAAAAAGCGTTTTCGTAAACTCGGATGAAAAGGCAACTCCGCGCGTCGTCAGTCGAATCGGTCGCAGTGAAATCTGCCGCAAAACCTTTTTCGGGGATTGTCGATCTTTGGTTGTCGAAAAAAACGTTAAGTGCGGTTCGAAATTCGGTGCCCGAAATTCTTTGCGCAAAATCCGCACGATCTCGCAAAACAATTCGCGTTCCGGTTTTGCCGGAAGCAGCCAGTAAACCGTCGCCGTTTTCCTCATAGCTATCGGCGATCTACGACCGGCGGAGCGGGATTACCGATAATCTCGATCTTATGCGCCCGTCTTTTCTTTCGCGGCGTCCTTGGAATTGATGTCGATCGTGATCATGAAGCCGTTCGTCCCTTTGAACTCGAACGTTTTGTCACCTGTGCGATAAGCTTCGACGTCGTTCGGCATCATGATGAATCCATCATTTCTCGGTGCGCCCCAGTACTTCAAATTCTTGATCACGATCGGATCGTCAGTCATTCCTTTGAATTTGTTGAGAACGACTTCACCGCTTTTGCCGTCCGCCAATTTTCCTTCGGCGTGATCACGCGTGGCCGTCCAGCTCACTTGAGCGTCTGGAGCAATCGAGAACGAATTCCATTTTGCCGGAAACACGTGCGGCAAGACTGTCTTGATCCCTTCACGTTGCTCTGCCGTGACCGATGGATCGAAAGTAACGACCGCCCAATCCATTTGCCCCTTGGAAAAATCGCCGCCGAGATCGCCCGCGATCCAAAATTTCACGCCGTCCAGTTTGGTCGCGCCGTAATTTCCATGATTGACCTTGTAGGCCATGTTGAATTTGCAGAAATGTTCGCCGCCTTCACCGTGCGAATGACCGGCGTGCTCGCTGTGCGCAGCCGGTTTTGTACTAAAGTAACACTGGCAGAACATCGGACAGCTACACGCTTCGATTGCCGTCGCATTCATCGACCAATCGGACGGAGCCGGCTTGTCAGCTCCGCAAAACGAGACGCGCGCCGCCAGGAACAAGAGAGAAACAGTAAGATAAAAAGCTCGCATAAAGACCTCCGGGTTGACCTTCGTTGACACGAAAGTTGTAGGGGTTTGCCTGACCTAAAGTCAAGACAATCCGGTCGATCTCGATCGCACGAACGAAACTATTTCTTCCCTGCCGAAACCGTTTTCAGGTCGAGCTGCACCGGAGCGCTCTTTTGCCAGCCATCCGCGGCCGGATCGACTTTGAAGTCGGGAATGTCGGCTCGCGCGGTCTTTTTCGCGTTCGAGTCTCCATAAAGTTTATCGCGCTCTGCCACGATGTTCGCCTTGGCCTGTCCATCCTTTGTGAACGCCATCATTAATTGCGGAATCCCCATCGGGAGCTTGTCGCCGCGATCGATCTGCCAGGTGTGCCACGTTTTTCCGTAAGTGCCGATCAACACTTTCATCAGGCCTTTTTCATCGGCATCGGCCATTCCTGGCGCAGTCAGCACGCCCGATTTCACTTCATAATTATGGCTGTGCCACAGCTTTTTCTCTTCGGCCGGCAGCGATTCGAAGATTTTCGCGCTCACGATGTACTCGATTCCGATCAACCGGGCCCCCGGCTTATTCGAATCGTAGAGGATGCATTGCAGAACTTCATCGCTCAGGTGCGCGCAATAATGGTCGGCAATAACCTGTCGGCTCATATCGCCGCTGTAGAAGTGAATGCCGCAGACGTGGGCGTGAATGTCGCCGACCGGCGCGAAATTCGCGGTTGCGGTGACGCCTTTGGCGGGCTCCGAAGATTGTGCAAATGCAGCTAGCGCGACGAACAAACTTGAGAAGATAATTGTTTTCATCTGAACCAGACTCCTTTCCGAGTTGTTGCGAGGTTTGATCTGAGGCGAAGTCTAGGAACGCGAAGAGGCCGGCAGCAATACTAAAATCCCGAAGATGTCGATCTTAGGGCGACTGGGAATAAACTGGCGCGAACCAGCGCATGGAGCAGATTATCT
>JALYKJ010000249.1 GCA_030774845.1 Verrucomicrobiota bacterium | reverse complement strand
GATGGTGCCGTTCGCCGGCTGGCTGATGCCGGTTCAATACACAGGCATCGTCGAGGAACATCAGGTGGTACGAAACAATGTCGGCATCTTCGACATTTCGCACATGGGCCAATTCGTCATTAGCGGTGGCTGCGCTGCCAGATGGCTGAACACGATGCTGACCAACAACATCGAGAAATTAGAGGTTGACCATGGTCAATACACGTTCTTGCTCAACGACGCCGGCGGCATCATCGACGATTTAATCGCTTATCGGATAGGCGACACTAAATTTCTGCTGGTCGTTAACGCAGCGTGTGTCGAAGAAGACTTTGCGTGGCTGGACCGACATCGGAGCGAGGATGTCAATCTCGGGGATCGCAGCGCGCATTTCGGTGGAGTCGCGATTCAAGGTCCGCGCGTTACCGAACTCTTCGTCAATCTTCCGGCGCGAAATCACATTGTCGATGTCGAGATGGAAGGAATGTCCGTCTCCATCGCGCGAACCGGCTACACCGGCGAAGACGGCATCGAAGTCTTCTTTCCCGCGACTGATGCGGTGAAGTTTTGGAACACAGTGCTCGAAAAAGGAAAAGATCTTGGGATCAAACCATGCGGCCTCGGCGCGCGTGACACGCTTCGTTTGGAAATGTGTTATCCGCTGAACGGTTCCGATCTTTCGCCGGAACGAAACCCGATTGAGGCCGGGCTCGGCTTCTTTGTCGATCTAACAAAATCGAATTTCATCGGGCGCGATGTGTTATTGAAAACAAAAGAGAATGGCCTGCGCGAAAAATTGGTGCCGTTCAAAATGAGAGATAAAGGTCCGCCGCCGCGCCCGCACTATTCGGTCTCCGCAAATGGCGAACGAATCGGTGAAGTAACCAGCGGGACGTTGTCGCCGAGCTTGAATTGGGGCGTCGGCATGGCTTACATCAATGCGCCGCACGCGAAAGTCGGCGCCAAGATCGACATCGAGATTCGCGGACAAAAATTTCCGGCTACGATCGAGAAAAAACCGCTCTACAGAAAATCATGAATGTTCCCGACGATTTGCTTTACACCGAGAGTCACGAATGGATTAAGCGCGAAGGCGATAAGGTCCGCGTCGGTATTACCGATCACGCCCAATCTGAATTGACCGACGTGGTTTACGTCGAGCTGCCGAAAATGGATCGGCAAGCGAACGCGAAAGAAGCCATTGCGGTCGTGGAATCAGTCAAAGCGGCGAGCGACATCTACGCGCCGGTGAAAGGAACGGTTGTTGAAGTGAATAAGGCGCTGGAATCAGATTCGGGCTTGATTAACCGCGAGCCGTTCGGCCAGGGCTGGATCTTCGTCCTTAAGATCGATAACGCCGACGATCTCAAGAGTCTGAAAGACGCCGCCGCTTACAAAAAGCAAATCGGCGGTTAATCAGTCTTTGCCGAAGAGGAGTTCGTCGACGCCGCGGAGAACTTCTTCGACGCGGATAGGTGCGGCGAAAAAGCTGTAGCCGCTGAGGATTCCGCCGGAAACCATTTGGCTTTCCGGGCGAAGGTTGCTCAGCGAAAGAACCGGCGTGTCTTTGAGCGCGGCGTCGCTGGTGATTTCGCGCTCGATATTTCGGCGGTCCTGGCCAGCGGTATCGACAAGAATGAGATCGGGCTGAAACCAACGGGCGGCGTTTATCGCCAGTTTATCGTCGTGTTCTTCGCGGATGAGATATTTCCCGGCGCGTTCCAGGGCCCGCCGGATGAGGCGAGTGACGCCGGGTTCGTGATCGATTAAGAGGATTTTTTTTGGAAACTTCATAGCGGTGAATGGTTGATGTTCCCATTCCCGAGCATTGGACATGCCATCGCTGGGCGTCGCAGGCCGTAATCGTTCCTTTCATCTTAGCGACGCTGTGCTTAATTTTCGGTTCGTCGATGAGCAGTAAGGCCAAGACCGCAGCCCCAGAATTGAATTTCGAGAAAGCGATGGACCGGCTTGAGGCGATTGTCGAACAAATGGAAACCGGCAAATTGCCACTGGAGGACTTGATCGTGCGCTACGAGGAGGGGATGAACCTAGTGAAGGTTTGCCAGGAACGATTGAGCAACGCCGAACAAAAGATCGAGATCATCGCCCGCAACAACGCTGGCAAACCGGTAGTTAAAAATTTTGAACCCGCTGCCGAACCGTCGAATGATGATAAGGCGACCGAGAAAGAATTAAAAAATGACGAAGTCAGACTCTTCTGAGACAACAACAACTGCGCCGCAGCGCCTGCTCGACGGAATCCGTTCGCCGTCCGACATCAAAGCATTACGCGAACGGGACCTGCCGCAGCTCGCGCAAGAAGTGCGCGACGAATTGATCCGCGTCTTGTCGCAGACGGGCGGACATCTTGGCCCGAATCTCGGAGTGGTTGAGCTGACAATCGCGCTGCATCGCGTCTTCGACACACCGCGCGATCGGTTTGTGATGGACGTGAGCCACCAAGGTTACGTTCACAAATTGTTCACAGGGCGACTCGATCGCTTTTCAACCATGCGGCAATTCGGCGGGTTGAACGGTTTTCTTTTGCGTACCGAAAGCGAGCACGACTGCTATGGTGCGGGTCACGCCGGCACCGCGCTCTCGGCAGCGCTTGGGATGGCAGTGGGACGCGATCTCCGCGGCGGCGACGAAAACATTATCGCGATTGCTGGCGACGCCGCGTTCACCTGCGGAATCAGTTACGAGGCGCTCAACAATGTGAGAGCACAGACCAAGCGCTTCATCGTTGTGCTGAACGACAATGAATGGTCGATCGCGAAAAATGTCGGCGCGATTGCGAATTACTTTAACCGGATCGTGACGAGCGAGACCTACGCGCATCTGCACGATAAAGCGCGTGATTTCGTTGGATGGATTCTCGGCAAAACGGGCGTGCAATTCGCGCACAAGGTCGAGGAAAGCGTCAAAGGTTTAATTGTCCCGAGCGTGATTTTCGAGGAGTTGGGACTGCGCTACTACGGACCGATCGACGGACACGACATCCCGCTCCTAATCCGCACGTTTGAATTCTTGAAAACGCAGGACGAGCCGGTGCTGCTGCACATTTTGACCAAAAAAGGCAAAGGCTACGAACCGGCGATCAAACAGCCGGATAAATTTCATGGGCTCGGCAAATACAAGATCGACAGCGGCGAGACTGCACCGACACCGACGCCAACGTATTCGGAGATCATTGGCAAAACGCTGGCGAAATTTGCGGACAACAATCAAAAGGTGGTCGCGATCACCGCGGCGATGCCGAGTGGAACCGGCCTTTCGCATTTTGCGAAAGCGCATCCGACGCGCTATTTCGATGTCGGGATCGCGGAAGAACACGCGGCGCTTTTCGCGTGCGGCATTGCTACCCAGGGCTTGACGCCGTTTCTCACGATCTATTCCACATTTTTCCAACGCGCCTACGACATGGCCATTCACGACATGGCCATTCAGAGACTGAACGTCAGGCTTTGCATGGACCGCGCCGGTTTGAGCGGCGACGATGGACCAACGCACCACGGATTGTTCGACATCGGATATCTGCGACACATCCCGAATTGGGTGCACATGCAGCCGAAGAACGAAGACGAGTTCGTCGACATGCTCTGGACGATGGCCAATTACAATTCGGGTCCGATTGCCGTTCGTTATCCGCGCGGTTCCGGCACCGGCGCGCAAATCAAACCGGAACCGAAACTGCTCGAGATTGGCAAGGCGGAAGTGGTAAAGCACGGCCGCGACGTCGCGATCTTCGGACTCGGCAACATGTTCGAAGTAGCGGAAGAAGCAGCCAAGAAGCTGGAAGAAAAGGGAATTTCAGTGGCGCTGATTAATCCGCGTTGGATCAAACCGATGGACACCGGGACGCTGGAGTTCTTCGCCCGCAGCGTGGAAGTCGTGGCCACGATCGAGGACCACGTACTGCACAACGGATTCGGTTGCGCGGTGATGGAGCATCTCCACTCACAGCAAATCAATACTCCTGTTGCACGAGTCGGTTGGCCGGATGAATTCATCGAGCACGGAGCGGTTCCGCTTCTGCGCAAAAAGCACGGCATCACCGCCGACGCGCTGGTCGAGAAGGTTCTGCCGTTGCTAAAGAAAAAGCCGACGGCGAAAACCAGCGTCGCGTAGTTGCAGAAGAGATCGACACGTTGATTGTCGATCTAACCCATGCCTGCAATTGAAGCGCGCGACTTAACCAAGATTTACCGCACTTACCGCAAAGAGAGCGGGCTCTGGGGCGCGATCAAGGGACTCGTTCGCCGGCGGTACGACGAAACTCGTGCGGCGGACGCCGTTTCATTTCAAATCGAGGAAGGCGAGTTCGTCGGATTTCTGGGACCGAACGGCGCAGGCAAAACGACCGTGCTGAAAATGCTTTCCGGCCTTCTTAATCCAACCGGCGGCGATGCACGCGTGCTCGGATTCGTTCCGTGGGAACGGCGCAACGAAATGAAGCGGCAATTCAGTCTGTTGATGGGGCAGAAGAACGCGCTCTGGTGGGACCTGCCCGCGCAGGAATCGCTCGAGCTCAACCGCGCGATTTACGGAATTGATCGCGATCGTTTCACAAAAGTTGTCGGCGGCCTGGCAGAACTGCTTGAAGTCACGGACAAAATGAACGTGATGGTGCGCGAGCTTTCATTAGGCGAGCGAATGAAGATGGAACTGATCTCGGCGCTCATCCACGAACCGCGCGTGTTGTTTTTAGACGAACCGACCATCGGACTGGATGTCGTTAGTCAAAAGCGCGTCCGCGAATTTCTGCGCATCTACAACGAAGAGCATCGCATCGTGACGTTGCTCACGAGCCATTACATGCAGGACATCGAGGAACTTTGCCATCGCGTGCTGGTCATCGATCACGGCAAAATTTTCTTCGACGGTCCCCTCGACGAAATCATCGACCGTTTCTCCGGCCACAAAATTCTCAGCCTGACTTTCGACAAACAGGTCACGCGGGATTTTTCCCGGTTCGGCGAAGTGATTGAGCAAACGCCGGTGTCGGTGCAGCTAAAAGTGCCCCGCGCGAAAGTTACTGAGACCTGTCGCGAACTTCTCCAGGCATGCGATGTCAGCGACATCAACGTGCAAGAAGTTCCGGTCGAAGAAGTCATTCGCCAACTTTTTGGTGAGCGACGTGTCCAGCATTTGGCAGCGGCCGAACCCTCGGATACAGCGAGCGTGCGATAAGAATCAGGTCCGAATCAGAGCGCGTTTGAGCTCGTGCGTATAAGCCGGATTCAACTCGAAAGCGGTGACCGGCATCTCGGCGAGTTGTACTTGTTCAGCGTAAGGAATGCTTTCGACAAAGCCCGCTGCCATCAGGCTATTGAGCGTATCGGTAACATCTTCCGATTCCATCCGCACGTAATCCTGAATCTCGGCGCCGAGCATCGATTCGGCGAACCCGATGGCACGCACAACTGAGGCTTCCCGGCCGGTAAGTTTAACCTGGCGCATAAC